>CAZWZG010000005.1:5543-10783 GCA_964638245.1 uncultured Rhodobacterales bacterium | reverse complement strand
TGACGCGCACCAAACTGGTCAGTGCCGTGCGTCATGACGACCACTGGGAACTCAAGACCCTGTCGAACGGTGAAGAAAAGACTCACCGCGCGCGTGTGCTGGTCAATGCCGGTGGTCCGTGGGTCAGCGAAATCATACAGGGCCGCATCCGGCTTAATTCAACTGAAGGCATCCGCCTTGTGCGCGGCAGCCACATCGTGACCAAGCGCCTATTCGATCACGACAAATGCTACTTCTTCCAAGGCGAAGACGGCCGCATCATCTTTGCAATTCCCTATGAGACGGACTTCACGCTTATCGGGACGACCGACAAGGATCACGGCACCGACCCGACAGCGCGCGCGACATGCACGGATGAAGAGGCGGACTATTTATGTGCCTTCGCGTCAAACTACTTTGAAAAGCCTGTCACGCGGGACGACGTGGTCTGGTCGTATTCTGGCGTCCGCCCGCTCTATGACGATGGCGCAAAATCGGCGACCGCTGCGACCCGCGACTACGTGTTGTCGCTGGATGCAAATGGCCCCGCCGTCCTCAACATCTTCGGCGGCAAGATCACGACCTATCGGACGCTCTCGGAAGGCGCGATGGCCAAGATCGTTCCCCATTTGCCCAAATCGAGCGACCCCTGGACGGCGGGCGTGGCCCTGCCGGGGGGTGATTTTGCAGTCAAGGATTTCGACAGGTTGGTTGCCGACCTCGCAGCCGCGCATCCATTCCTTGAAGGGCGCTGGGCCAAACGGCTTGTGCGGGCGTATGGCACCGAGGCTGCACAGATCGTGGAGGGTGCGAACGCAATCGAAGATCTTGGAGAAGACTTCGGCGCGACGCTTACGGCGCGCGAGGTCGATTGGCTAATGGCAAAGGAATACGCGCGCACGGCCAATGATGTGGTCTGGCGCCGCTCCAAACTGGGGCTTAGGCTGACCGGAGATCAGATCGCACGCATTGACGCCTACATGAGTGACGCGGCCACCAAAGACGCGGCCTAAAAGACGACCAAGGGAGGGGACCCATGACATACATCATGGCCATTGATCAGGGGACCACGTCCAGCCGGGCGATCCTTTTTGATGCAAACATGCAGATCCGGGCGACAAGTCAGGAAGAGTTCCCGCAGCATTTTCCCGATAGCGGTTGGGTTGAACATGACCCTAGCGATCTTTGGTCAACCACAGCGGGATCGGCGCGCGCGGTCATTGAGAAGGCCGGGATAACGGCGGCGGATATCGTGGCCATTGGCATCACCAATCAACGTGAGACAACGCTTGTTTGGGATAAGTCCACGGGCGAGCCGATCCACAATGCCATTGTATGGCAGGACCGGCGCACAGCAGCTTTTTGCAGCGAGCTAAAGGCCGCGGGGCATGAAGACGAGGTCACCCGGCGCACTGGTCTTTTGCTGGACCCGTATTTTTCTGGGACAAAGCTCAAATACATCCTCGATACGGTTGAAGGCGCGCGTGCTCGGGCAGAGGCAGGCGAACTGTTGTTTGGGACGGTCGATACCTACCTCATCTGGCGCATGACAGGGGGCGCGGTGCATGCCACGGACGCCTCCAATGCGTGCCGCACGTTGTTGTATTCGATCGAGACCGGGGACTGGGATCCCGAGATGTGCAAGTTGCTGGACGTCCCGATCTCGATGCTGCCCGAGATCCGCGATTGCGCGGCCGACTACGGAACAACGCGGCCCGACCTGTTCGGTCGAGAGATCCCCATACTTGGCGTCGCGGGCGATCAGCAAGCGGCGACGATCGGACAGGCCTGCTTCGAGCCGGGCATGCTGAAATCGACATATGGGACGGGCTGTTTTGCCTTGTTGAACACCGGCGACAGTCCGGTTCCTTCGACCAACCGTTTGCTGACGACCGTGGCTTACCAGCTTGATGGGAAAAGGACTTTCGCGCTTGAGGGGGCGATTTTCATTGCTGGCGCAGTGGTGCAATGGCTGCGGGATGGCTTGAAAATCATCCGCGAAGCGTCTGAGACGCAACCGCTTGCAGAAGCCTCTGACCCAAACCAGGAATTGATACTTGTGCCGGCGTTCACGGGCCTTGGTGCGCCGTATTGGAACCCGGATTGCCGAGGGGCGATCTATGGGATCACCCGTGGGTCTGGGCCGGAGGAGTTCGCGCGCGCGGCCCTGGAAAGCGTCGGCTTTCAAACCCGGGATCTACTGGAAGCGATGCAAGCCGATATGGGTGGTAAGGGCGATGCCGTGCTGCGTGTTGATGGCGGGATGACGGCGTCCGATTGGACCATGCAGTTTCTTGCCGACATCCTGGGCGCGCCTGTCGACCGGCCCGGTGTCACCGAGACGACAGCGCTTGGTGCTGCGTGGCTTGCGGGCATGAAGGCCGGTTTCTATCCCGGACAGGCCGAATTCGCGGCCAGTTGGGCCGTGGACAAGCGGTTTGATCCAAAAATGGATGCAGAACTTGCCGAGGAGCGTTATGCGCGATGGAAGAAGGCTGTCGCTGCGACCATGAGCGTCTAAAAAAGCCCTGCGGAACTCGGCCGGGCCTTGCATGGGAGCTTAGTCTATCATGCTTCCTGCGCTGCGCCCGATTCGGGCCGCACGTGCGTCTGCGCCAAAAGCGCAACCACCCAGAGGATCACCAGCCCGATCATCACCGGATAAGCACCGGCGGTGAACGTCGCCGTCACCGCGATGAAGCCTGCAAACGAAGTTGCGAACCCGGCCACGTTGCGCGCACCTTCAGACAAGATTCCCAGCACGGTGGCGACAGCGATAATCGCTCCCGCCGTAATCGCCGCCGGCCAAACCGCCAGTTCGCCTTCCGCAATCGCGGAAATCGGCGCCCAGATGCCATCGGCCCCCACAACGCCCGTCCGCTCTAGCAACCAGAAGAACGCAATAACAGCGATGCCAATCGACACCGGCGCCGCCAGCCGCGCCTTGTACCAGCTCTCCTTGGCAAACCACATGCCAAGTGCAATCCAAGCCGCCGCAATCACCGCCAACTGGCCGATTTCAACACCCAAGTTGAATCCGATCAGCTTGGGTACGAAATACGATTCGCCCAGACCGAAGTCCTGCAGCACGCTCGCAAACCCGAACCCGTGGAGCAGGCCGAATGCAAAGATGATCGCGGGCCGCCAGGGCTTCAGCTCTTTCGTCAGCACGTTTTCGATTCCAACATAGATGATCGATGCCGCAATCAGCGCTTCGACGATCCAGATATTTTCACCAAAATCGATGACCCCCGTAGCCCCGAGCGCAAGCGTCACTGTGTGCGCCAGCGTGAACGCCGTCACCTGCCAAAGGAGCGGTTTCAGGCGCGCCGCAAGAAAGAAAAGGCCCAGAACGAAAAGGATATGATCCAGCCCCAGAGGGATAATATGGTAAAACCCAACAAGAACAAAGCTCCCGAACGCGCCCATGGCCGTCTCGTTGAAATTCCCTGAAATCGGGATTGGATCGGTCAGATCGCCGTTGACTAGAAAGCCTGTGTAGCCATCCTCAATGCCCATCTGACGCACTACAAGTGCGCCATATGCGGGCGTCCAACCGAACTGGATCGTCTCGGCCCCCTCCGGTAGCTCCGCCTCCAGATAGAGCACGGAGGTCCGCGCCAGCTCGAAATTTCCAAGTTCGGGGATCTCGATCAGCGTGATCTCAGGCGAAAGCCGCGTTTCCCCAGCCAATAACGTGATATTCGTCGCAATTTGCGGCCAGCTTTCGCGAAACGCCTCGTTCAGCGCAGCTGGAGCCAACGCTCGAAACTCGTCATAGACATCCGCACCCGACGCATCGTTGGTGTTTGTAATGCCGCGAAAGTCGAGATTGGCGAGCGGCGCCTCAATCGTCCAGCGCAGTGCCATCGCCACCTGACCTTCTTCGATCGTGAAGTCCGCAATTGCTGGTTCTATCTCGTGAGCCTTCGCCCCCGAGCTCGGGAACGCCAAAAAGCTTGACATCAGCGCCACCCAGGTCACCCTCAGGGCTAAGCTTAAACAAACTTGGAGTTTTTTCATGCGTGCCGCCATCCTGTTGCTTACCGCAAAAGTCTTTCTAGCGGGTAACATGGCGCAGGGCCACGAGTTTTGGATTGATCCGACTATTTATTTTATTGATCCCGGTGGGGCAGTAGTCGCTAACCTGCGCGTAGGCACTGATTTCGAAGGCTCCGCATCGTCTTATTTTCCCCAGCGTTTCCGTCAGTTTGTCCTCGCGCAGGGCGAAGATGTCGCGCCGGTCGACGGCAGGATCGGGGATCGGCCCGCGCTGAACCAGCTGCCAATATCCGAAGGACTGAATGTCGCGTTGTACGTCACAACAGACAGCGTTTTGACCTACAAGGAATGGGCGAAATTCGTGGCGTTTGCCATGCACAAGGATGCCCCATGGGCATTGCGGCAGCATCGCGAGCGCGGATTGCCCGAAACCGACTTCGTCGAAGCCTATTCGCGCTATGCCAAATCTTTGATCGCCGTGGGGGATGGTGCCGGGCAGGATCGCAACTACGGGTTGCTCACCGAAATTGTCGCGCTTGCGAACCCCTATACCGATGATTCGGATAAGGGCCTGCCCGTCCAGGTTCTCTACCAAGGTGAGCCGCGCCGCGTCGAACAGCTCGAGGTATATGAAAAGGCCCCGGACGGGCAGGTCACGGTCACGCGTTTGCGGACCGATTCAGAAGGCATCGCCACAGTGCCGGTCAAGGCAGGGCATACGTATATGCTGGACTCGGTGGTCTTTCGCGAACCGGAGGGGACGCTGGCTCAAGACCGCGGCGCAGTGTGGGAAACCCTCTGGGCGAACCTGACCTTCGCGGTCCCAGAGTAGGCGCGATCACTCTTCCCAGTAGGCTTCTTCTGGTCCGGTATCGATGATCCAGCCGCCCGGGCCGACCATGCTTTCTGGCAAGACGATGTAGAAAACTTCGCGCATTGCCAGGCAAGCGATGGCCGACACAATGATGGCGTCAAAGCTGACTGCGTTCAGGATACTCATCACAACTTCTCCTCGTTACGTTGAGGATGTTATGCCGGGCCGGTCGGGCCATTTGATGACGGGTTTAAGGTAAATGATCCCCGGATTCGGAAACAGTCGAAGCCGGTGAGGCGGGTTTTGTCCCGGCTCAGCGATCAAACGGGTCGATTTCGTAGCGAACGCCACTCAAATAAAGGCCATCCGGTGGCGCGACCGGTCCGCAGGCCGCGCGATTCCTTGATTCGAGCGCGTCCGTAACGTCATCGGGCGTCCATGCGCC
>CAZWZG010000005.1:0-5443 GCA_964638245.1 uncultured Rhodobacterales bacterium | reverse complement strand
GACCGTTCAACCGCGTCAAAGCGGGGGTGCCAGTCATCCGCAACGGCGGCCGCATCCAGAATGGCTATCGGATCCGGCTTGAGGTGATAATTGAGCGCCTCCGATAATCTGAACGGATCCCAATCCTTGACCGTCTCGACCATGGCCACTTGCGCAAATGCATGCACGCCAGCATCTGTGCGCCCCGCTGCAGCGATTGATCCAAGTCCCGGTTCGATCTTTTCGATTGCGGCTTCAACGGCGCCTTGAACCGTGCGGGGACCATCCTGACGCTGCCAGCCGGAAAAGGGCCCCCCGTGGTACTCGATTTTCAAAGCATAGCGCGGCATGCGCGCCCCATAGCGGCCCACAACGGTAAGGGCAACGGCGCGGGGACTGGTACGCTCCGCCGCCACGCCTTATGTGGGAAAGGCGGAACAAGGTGAGACGATGTGATCATAGGTGATATAGCGGACGGCATTGCCCGTGGCGTCGAAGGAGTGACCAGTACTGTCTCCGAAGCGTTTTTCGAACCGGTTTTGCGCCTTGGGGTCACGGGTCTGTCCCGTTCGGGCAAAACGATTTTTATCACCTCGCTGGTCGCCAATCTGATGAACCGCGCCCGAATGGGTGGACTGTCAGCCCATTCCGAGGGTCGCATCGAAGCGGCCTATCTTCAGCCGCAGCCCGACGACACGGTGCCTCGGTTCGATTTCGAGACACATTTGGGCGCCATGACTGGCCCCCAGCCCCATTGGCCCGACAGTACGCGTGCCATCAGTGAGTTGCGGCTGTCCTTCAAGGTGCGCCCGTCTGGCCTTTTGGGTGGGCTGCAGGGGCCGCGCACGCTGCATCTTGATATCGTGGACTACCCTGGCGAATGGCTGCTTGATCTCGGCCTGTTGGACCAGTCGTTCGAGGAATGGTCCGCCGAGACCTTGAAACGAATTGAACATCGCCCTCAGGCCGAGGCGTTTCTAGGGCTTTTGAAGGAGACAGATCCAAAGGCCCGTCTTAACGAACCAGCAGCCAAGGCTTTGGCGGACGCGTTCACGCAATACCTCAATGCGGCGCGTGAGGACGGGTTTTCCGACTGCACGCCCGGGCGCTTTCTTTTGCCCGGCGACCTTGCCGGATCGCCGGTCCTGACTTTCGCACCGCTTTCACCGGGCGGCGATGTGCGCCGCAGTCTTGCGCGAGAATTTTCACGCCGCTTTGAGGCCTATAAGCGTGAGGTGGTCAAACCGTTCTTTCGCGAGCACTTTCAACGGATCGACCGGCAGGTCGTGCTCGTGAACGCTTTGGGTGCGATCCATGCCGGCCCGCAAGCGGTCGAGGATATGCGATTGGCGCTGGGCGGCATTCTGTCGACGTTCCGCCCGGGGCGAAATTCATTTCTGAACAGCCTTCTGACCGGCAAGCGTGTTGAACGCATTTTGGTTGCTGCGACCAAGGCAGATCACCTTCACCACACACAGCACCCGGCGATGACGGGCTTTGCCGAAGCGCTTTTGAAAGATGCCTTGGGCCGGGCTCAATATGCCGGGGCCAAGACGCGAGCGATGGCCATCGCCAGCTTGCGCGCGACCACGGAAGAGACGCGAACTGTCAATGGTGACGAGCTTGCCATGGTCCGCGGCGTGCTGAGCGAAACCGGCAAATCGGCTGCCTTTTACCCCGGCGATCTTCCCATCGATCCGGGGGCCTTGCTGACGCCCGCGCGGCAGGGCGCAGACGCGTGGCTGTCGGGGGACTACGGCCAGATGCGCTTTGACCCCCAGCCCGTTTCACTCAAACCCGGAGAGGGGCCACCCCATATCCGGCTTGACCGGGCCGCTGAATTCCTGATTGGAGACCGGCTATGACCGACAAACCCGGCCCTGTTGTGATCGAACTTGACGACGACAGCCCGTCGCCGGCCGAGGCAGCGCCCGTAGCCGAGATTGCCCCGCCCGAGGGACGCGCGATGCAAACCGTGGCTACGCTGGCCGCGCGTCGACCGAGCGCCCTGGCCATGTGGTTTTGGCGGCTGCTTCTGGCGATCGTGACGTTCGTTGCGTCCATCTCCGCATGGAACTTTGTGACCAATCTAGTGGCGCAGAACCCGGCCTTGGGCGCGGTTGCCTCCGCGCTCTTGCTGGCGTTTTTGACGGTTTTGACCCTTATCGCGTTTCGCGAAGTCGCCGCGCTGTCACGCTTGCAACGGATTGATGGGCTGCAAACAAGGGCCGAGCAAGCTCTTGCAGGGGCCGATCTGGCGGAGGCGAAATCCGTAGCCGACCGTGTGGCGCGACTGTATTCCGGGCGCGAGGACCTGAAATGGGCGCGTCAACGCTACACGGAACGGATGGCTGAACAGCTGGATGCGGATGCGGTGCTGGGCTTGGTGGAGCGCGAGTTCCTCGTCCCCATCGACGCCCAAGCCACGCAAGAGGTCGAAGCCGCCGCGCGCCAAGTCGCGACTGTGACAGCGCTTGTGCCCCTTGCGCTGGCTGACGTGGTTGCAGCGCTAACCGCAAACCTGCGCATGATCCGTCGTATTGCCGAACTCTATGGTGGGCGGGGGGGCACAATATCCAGTTGGCGCCTGACGCGCGCGGTGTTTGCGCATCTTGTTGCCACCGGTGCGGTCGCCGTAGGCGACGATCTGATCGGCAGCGTCGCGGGTGGCGGCGTTCTTGCCAAAGTCTCGCGTCGCTTTGGCGAAGGGGTCATCAACGGGGCATTGACGGCTCGGGTTGGCGTCGCGGCAATCGAGGTTTGTCGTCCGCTTCCCTTTACCGAAACCGAGCGTCCACGCATCACCGCTCTCGTTCGTCGTGCTTTGGCGGGCCTGTTCAGCGGTTTTGGGGAAAAAACCAGCACAAATTGACGCATCGGCTTGAAGTTTTCTGCATTTGCACGATCTCCCAATCAGGAGGTGCACTATGTTGCAGAAAACGCCCGAAGACGCCGATCTAGGTGAACCCGCTTACAAAGGTGTCGTAAAGGGATCGGGCCATGTCGATAGCATCGAGTTGGCTGTCCATCACGAGCCGCAGGACTTTCGGGACCACATTGCGTTTCGGCTGGTTAAATTCATGCGCATCTTTGCCGACGCGTTCTTTGCCAAGCGCTACGGCCACCGTGCTGTTGTTCTTGAAACGGTTGCAGCCGTTCCGGGCATGGTCGGCGGGCTCCTTCAGCACCTCAAGTCGATCCGTCATATCCGCGACGACGAAGGCTGGATCCGTGAGCTTCTAGATGAGGCCGAGAACGAGCGGATGCACCTCATGACGTTCATTCACATCGCCCAGCCTACCGTGCTGGAGCGGATTGTGATCATGGTCGGGCAGGCGATCTTCTATAATTTCTTCTTCTTCATGTACCTCTTCACGCCGCGCATTGCGCACCGTGTTGTCGGATATCTCGAGGAAGAAGCGGTCATCAGCTATACCCAGTATCTTGAGCAGATCGATGCAGGAAAGGTCGAGAATATTCCGGCGCCCCAAATCGCTAAGGACTATTGGGAGCTGCCCGATGATGCGACTTTGCGCGACGTGGTGATCGTGGTGCGCGCCGACGAGGCCGAACACCGCGACACGAACCACGACTTTGCCAACAAGATCAAATCTGGCGCACACGCCTGAGGCTTTGGAAAAATGGGGCAGGGCGGTGTAGCCTTGCCTCATGTCGCTTGAACATAGCCATGACCCTGATGAGATCGCCGCGCGGCTGAAGGCGGCGCGCGAAACAGGGGGCGACCTCAAGGATACAGTTTTTGGCGCCATCGATGGCGCGGTCACGACTTTCGCCATTGTGGCGGGTGTTGCAGGCGCGGGTTTGCCGACAGGCGTGATCGTGGCGCTTGGTGTTGCAAACGTTTTGGCAGACGGCTTTTCCATGGCCGCCGGCAATTACTCTGGCACGAAGGCCGAGCTTGACTATGCCCGCACCGTGCGCGCCTACGAGCATCGCCAGATAGACCGAGAGCCGGAGGGTGAGCGCGAGGAGTTGCGCCAGATTCTTGCGGCCAAAGGGCTCGACGGTCCGCTTCTGGAAGAAGCAACAGATGCCATCACCAAGCATCGCGAAAGCTGGGTCGATATGATGATGATCGACGAATACGGCCTGTCTCCGGTGGATCCCAATCCGATGCGGGCCGCGGTGGTGACGTTCTTTGCCTTCCTTGCTGCAGGGCTTGTGCCACTTCTGCCGTTCCTGATCGTTTTGCCATATTCGTTCAACTGGTCCGTTGCCCTGACCGGCGTGGTTTTCTTCGCGATTGGCGCGCTGAAGTCCCGCTTTTCCCTTTCGCCTTGGTGGCGCTCGGGACTTGAGACGCTCCTTATTGGCGGGGCCGCTGCTGGGATCGCCTATTTCGTCGGGTCGCTTTTCAGCGTGTGATCACTCGTCATAGAGGCGGTTTTCGTCGTTGTTCTTCATGCGCCGCTCGAGGTCATCTAGATCATCGGCCAGCGTGCCATGGGCCTTCAGCGCCTCGGCATAGGTTGGCAATCCGTTAGCGAGCGGCACTTCCTCCGGATGCCATAAGCGGGAGCGGATGACGGCTTTGCCGCAATGATAGAACGCCTCTTCGACGCGAACGAGCACGGCCATCACGGGCACTCGGCCTTTGATCGACATGGTCTCCATCAGCTCGGCGTCTGTCACAACTTGGGCCGAGCCGTTGACCCGCACCACTTCGTTGCGATGTGGTACGAGGAAGACAAGCCCAATCCGACCCGTCTCAAGAATGTTGAGAAACGAGTCGA
Organism: uncultured Rhodobacterales bacterium; assembly: GCA_964638245.1. GTDB lineage: Bacteria > Pseudomonadota > Alphaproteobacteria > Rhodobacterales > Rhodobacteraceae > CAZWZG01. The sequence goes on along the minus strand of CAZWZG010000005.1, from coordinate 710 downwards.
ACCGGTGGTTTCCGGGCCGGTCCGGTATTGCCAGTGTCTTGTCATCGACAACTCTGACAAAACCCGCCGGATCGCCCTTGGGCGAGACGTCAACCCGACCCGCCGCGCTGACTGTCGCCATCGTCAGGAAAGTCGAGGCTTCGATCCAAACCCGGCAAAGGTCGTCGATATGATCGAGAACCTTTCCGGTTTGGGAGGAAAACTGATCTGGCACGATGGCCCGAATTTCCTCTTCGTTCGTCAGGATTTCGGTTGGCTGATACATTGCTTTCGCTCCTTGCCCCGTGCGCAGTCGCGGCCTATACGAGCGCCCATGTTAGACGTATTCGTCATCATCGCACGAATTATATCCCCGGCGCTCTGAAGAGCCGCCGGGCAAAGGCGTCTGGACCCCCGCGCCGCTCTCCCTTAGACGATCTACGACCTATTTTACGGATGATGACCTATGTCCGCCGAGACTCCTGACTACAAAGATACGCTCAACCTGCCGCAGACCGATTTCCCGATGCGCGCGGGCCTTCCAAAACGCGAACCCGATTGGCTGGCCCGGTGGGAAAAGATCGGTGTTTACGACCGCCTGCGAGAAAAGGAAGGGCGCGATCCGTTCACGCTCCACGACGGCCCTCCTTACGCCAACGGCCACCTCCATATCGGCCACGCGCTGAACAAGACGATCAAGGACATGATCGTCCGGTCGCACCAGATGATGG
>CAZWZG010000004.1:51102-53461 GCA_964638245.1 uncultured Rhodobacterales bacterium | reverse complement strand
GGCCGCAGTCTTCACTGGCTCGCCCGGCGTTCAGGTCCCGCTCGAGGACACGATCGCGTCGTTCAAGGCCGTTGTTGCAGGCGAATACGACCACCTTCCCGAAGCAGCCTTCTACATGGTTGGCGGTATCTCGGAAGTGATCGCAAAAGCCGAGAAAATGGCAGCAGACGCAGCCTAAGGAGGCCTCATGGCTGACAAGATGCAATTCGATCTGGTCTCGCCCGAGCGCAAGCTTGTCTCGGGCGAAGCGACCGAGGTTCAGATCCCCGGCGCTGATGGTGACATGACGGCGATGCCCGACCACGCCCCAACGATCACGACGTTGCGCCCCGGCGTGCTGACCGTCGCGCTCGACAAGGGCACCGAAGAGTACTTCGTGACCGGCGGCTTTGCCGAAATCGGCGCTGAAGGCACATCCGTGCTCGCCGAAGTGGCCCTGCCCAAAAGCGAAGTCACGTCCGAGCTTCTGGGCGAGCACCTGAAAGCGGCAAAAGACGCCGCCGAGGCTGCGGCCGACGACGGCAAAGACGCCGCCGCAAAGCGCGTGTCCGACTTCGAAGCCGCCGCTGCGCAAATGGGCGTCAGCGTCTAGGTCGACCAAAAAATTCTTCGGGAAAGCCTCGCCATGCGCGGGGCTTTTTTGTGCCCCGGGTCCGGAATCAAGGCCGAAGGCCGCCGTACAAGCGCCTGCCCGTCCCGGCGGGCTGGCGCTCTGTAACCACCTGCGTTCCGGCAAATTCTTGGAAGACCCGACGACCACAAAGCGCCCCGTCTTACCGGCCTACGGCGCCACCCCACGGACAGGCGATTGCCCGTCTCGTTATTGAGAAACACACCGTTTCTCAGCACCCTCTGGCCCCCTTCAATTGTGAAAGATAGCCTGATCCAAAGTCCGGCTGGGGGGCCGTCCAAAATGATCAATCGAGTGCTTTATTTCCTCTTCACGCCCACCGCAGGCCAGCCGCAACTGCTCGCCATGGCGCTGGCGTTTGTGATCGGAATGATCTTGGCGATTACGGTGCGCACGCTGACCTAACCCGTCAGTGTCCGGCGTACATGCCCTCGTAAATCGGCTCGAGCGTCTGCAGATCGAACAAAGACGACACGCTGGTTCCATGCCAAATGTTCAGGATGGCTTGCCCAAAAATCGGCGCGGTCGGCACGATCCGAATGTTCGGTGCATTCTTCACCGCATCGGTCGGCGCGATCGTGTCGGTGATCACAAGGCTTTTCATGACCGATTTCGTCACCCGTTCCACCGCGGGCCCTGACATCACGCCGTGACTGATATAGGCGTGAACCTCTTTCGCGCCACCTTCCATCAGGACCTCAGCCGCTTTGCAAAGCGTGCCTGCCGTGTCGCAAATATCGTCCACGATGATACAGATCTGGTCCTTCACGTCCCCGATCACCGTCATCTCTGCCACTTCACCGGCCTTCTCGCGCCGTTTGTCCACGATGGCCAGGGCCGAGCCGGTTCGCGTCGCCAGCTCTCGTGCGCGAGCCACGCCGCCAACGTCCGGAGACACAACCGTGACGTCGCCCAGCACCTTCTTGAAGTGATGCTTGATATCCAGAGCGAACACTGGGGCCGCATAAAGGTTGTCCACCGGGATGTCGAAGAACCCCTGGATCTGGGCCGCGTGGAGATCCATCGTCAGAACCCGCTCGATCCCTGCCGATACCATCATGTTGGCGACCATCTTGGCCGTGATCGGCGTGCGCGCCTTGGTGCGTCGATCCTGACGTGCATATCCGAAGTAGGGGATCACCGCCGTGATGCGCGCCGCCGACGACCGGCGCAGCGCATCCGACATGATGAGCAGTTCCATCAGGTTGTCATTGGCCGGGTTCGAAGTCGACTGCATGATGAACATGTCCTCGCCGCGGACATTCTCGAACACCTCGACAAAGATTTCACCGTCGTTGAACCGCTCGACCCGTGCATCCACCAGCCCTGTCGAAATGCCCCGATGCATCGACATCCGCCGTGCCACGGTTTCGGCGAGCGGCCGATTTGCGTTCCCAGAGATGAGCTTGGGTTCGGTGATCGACGGCATGGGCAGCACCCCGGCTATGTGAAGGATTCGTGACGTTGACCTCGCTTACCACGAGGCTAGGCTCACGCAAACGCCAATCCCCGCAAGGACGGATAAAATGCCCCACATCGATTACTATCTCTCCACGATCAGCCCGGCTGTCTACATCGCGGGCACGCGGATGGAGGCGGTTGCGGCCAAGCATGGGGCGACGATCACGTACAAGCCGGTCGATCTGCGCAGTCTGTTCACCCAAACGGGTGGACTGCCCCCAAACGAGCGGCACCCGAACCGGCAGGCCTACCGCTTGCAGGATCTGA
>CAZWZG010000004.1:0-51002 GCA_964638245.1 uncultured Rhodobacterales bacterium | reverse complement strand
CTGCCCCCAAACGAGCGGCACCCGAACCGGCAGGCCTACCGCTTGCAGGATCTGATGCGACAGGCGGCAAAGCAAAGCCTGCCGTTTAACCCGCAACCGATGCATTTCCCAACAAACGGAGCGCCAGCGGCCTACGCGGTGATCGCAGCACAAAAGGCAGGGGGAGGGGACCTAGGCGCCTTGGTGCATGCGATCACGCGCGCGGTTTGGGCTGAAGAAAAAGACATCGCCGAAGACAGCGTTGTGCGCGCCTGTTTGTCTGAGGCGGGGTTCGACCCGGAACTGGTTAACTCAGGGATGCTCAGCGGGGCGGAAACCTATGCCCGCAACGCCGAAGAAGCGGTATCGGCGGGTGTCTTTGGCGCGCCGTTTTACATCACGGATAGCGATCAGAGGTTCTGGGGGCAGGACCGGATCGAAGACCTTGAATTGCATTTGGCAGGGAAGCTTTAGCACCCTGGGCCGGACCAAAGGCCAAAGGCCGCCGGCCCAGCGCCGACCCGCCCCGCCGGGGCGGCGCTTTTTCACCGATAGCGCGACGTCCGACCCTTGGAAGACCCGGCACCCATAAAGCGCCCAGTCTGTACGGTCTGATGCGCCACCCCGCGGGTCGACGCCGGTCCGGCTAGGCGCTTTTCCCAAACGCCTGCGCTAACCGACCCACGAACGCTTCCGCCGTCACGCCTTCCGGCAATCCGGTATGGGCGTCCGCGTCGATCCGTCGATCTTCGTCAATGGCCTTCAGGAACCGGTTGAGCGCCTCGATCGCCGACGGCTGGGGCGGGGCAAAGAGCATGATCGCATGGGCCATCACCGCATACCGCGTCCGGTTGGCGCGCGCGGGGCGAAACCGCATTGCCGTGCCCGCGAATTTCCGACCTTCGAACTGCACGTTATGCGCGCCATCACAAAACGCTCCGGGCATCCAGCCGCGACTGGCCCCGTCTCCGAGCGCGGTTTCAATTGGCGCACATATCCGATCATAGGCGGCGTCGATGTCGAACATCTCGCCCTCAGGGCGGGCGTAGACATGGGTGACGTTCACAATGCCCGCCCCTTGCGGCGTCACATCGCCCCCCGAACCGCGCAGATACACCGGCCAGCCATGGGCCGCCATTTCGGCCACGGCCGCCTCGAACTTTGGCTTCGCTGCCAGCTTCCTCGGTGCGACCAGCGCCCGGGGCGATTGCCAGAACCAAAGGTGGGTCTCGTCCGGATTGGCCGAGACCTGATCGAGCAATGCGCCCTCTCGCGCCAGCGCCGACGCCGCATCAAGCGTGTCGATCAAACTCATGGCGTGCACCGACGTAATACCGACGCAATACCGACGTTACACCGACGTAGCGTTCGCACTGTTAAGACGTGGCTACCAAGGCCTCGGCAAGAATCGGAACCGAGGACTTGTTGAGGCCCGCGATATTGATGCGGCTGTCGGTGATCATGTAGATCCCGTGATCCACGCGCATCCGCTCGACCTGTTCGGCGGGCACACCAAGAAGCGAGAACATGCCACGATGTTCGCCCACGAAATCGAACGTGTCCGAGTTGGTCCGTTGACGGAGTTCGGAGGCCAGAGACGTGCGCAGATCAAGCATCCCAAGACGAACCTCTTCCAGTTCTGCCGCCCAATCGGCGCGCAGGGCATCGTCGGTCAGGATCGTTGATACAATGCGCGCGCCGTGGTCCGGCGGGAAGGAATAGTTCTGCCGGTTCAGATGGTTAAGGTTGCCCTGAACAACCGGCTTGGCTTTGGCGTCTTCCGTGATTGCCATCAGCAAACCCGTCCGCTCGCGGTAAATCCCGAAGTTCTTGGAACAGCTCGCAGCGATGATCATCTCGGGCATCCGCTCGGCCAGAAGGCGCACGCCAGCCGCATCCTCTTCCAGCCCGTCGCCAAAGCCCTGATAGGCGATGTCGATGAAGGGCGTTGCGCCTTTTGCGAGCAGCAGATCCGCAATCTGCCCCCAGTTTTCCAGCGTCGGATTGGCCCCGCTCGGGTTGTGACAGCACCCGTGAAGAAGCACGAGATCCCCAGTTTTCACAGCCTCAAGGTCCGCCATCATCGCCCCGAAGTCGAGCTCGCCAGAAGCCCGATCAAAGTAGCGGTATGTCTTGAACGGCACCCCGAGATGCTTGAGGATCGAAAGGTGGTTCGGCCATGTCGGATCGGACACCCAAACGGTCAGCGGTGTGCCAGAGAACTTCGCCATTTCAATGGCTTGCCGCACAGCGCCCGTACCGCCAGGCGTGGCCACCGCAGCCAGCCGAGAGGCGTCGCGCGTGTCCCCGAGGACAAGGGACGACAGCGCTTCTGCGTATGCCGGGTCGCCAGCCAGACCAGTGTAGGCTTTCGTCGTCTGATCTTCCCAGATCTTCTTTTCGGCCGCCTTCACGGCCCGCATCACGGGTGTGACACCTTCGGCATTCTTGTAGACGCCAACACCAAGGTCGATCTTGGTCTCGCGCGGGTCCTCGCGATACATCTGCATCAGGGCAAGGATCTTGTCCGCTGGCTGTTCTTTGAGCGCATTCAGCATCAGGCGTCTCCGGTTGCGATTTTGAGATCAGGGTATTTGCCCCATTCGGCCCAAGAGCCATCATAGAGCGACGCGTGGTCGTGACCCAGTCGCGCCAGGGCCAACATTAGCACGGCTGCTGATACGCCCGAGCCGCAGGTCGTGATAATCGGTTTCTTCAGGTCGACGCCTGCATCCAGAAAAACGCGCCTTAAGTCGTCCGCGCCCATCATGGTCCCATCGCCGTTCAGGACCGACTTGAACGGCACGTTCCGGGACCCCGGAATATGCCCACTTCGCAGACCTTCGCGAGGTTCTTCGGCTTCACCGCGAAACCGCGGGGCGGGTCGTGCGTCAATGATTTCGTGGTCTTGCAGCTTTGACGCCTGCGCGACCTGCGTGACATCGCGAACCAGTTGATTTTGCACCGAGACTGTCATGTGGCGGTCGCGGATGACGGGCGGCATGTCCTCGATGACCCCGCCTTCGGCTTTCCACTTGGGCAATCCACCGTCAAGAACGGCGACATCGCGCTTGCCCATCAGCTTGAACAGCCACCAGACACGCGGCGCCGAGAAGATGCCGGAGCCGTCATAGACCACCACCTGATGGCCATCTCCAACGCCCATCGCCCGCATCCGGCTCATAAACTTTTCAACCGGCGGCACCATATGAGGCAACTCGGAGCGGTGATCCGAAATCTCGTCGATATCAAAGAAACGCGCGCCGGGAATGTGACCCTTTTCGTATTCGGCCCGCGCATCGCGGACAGAGCCGGGCAGGTACCAACTGGCATCCAGCAGCCGCAGGTCAGGATCCTTGAGGTGGGTTTTCAGCCAGTCAGTCGAAACCAGCGTTGTGGGGTCGTCGGCCATGGGCGTGTCCTTGGTTCGACCTTGCCTAAACCCAGCAGGGCAAGGGTTCAAGGGGAACGAACTGTCGACCTAGCCGTGATCCTTCATCAGCCGCGCCTTCTGGCGGTTCCAGTCGCGCTTGGCGCTGGTTTCGCGCTTGTCAGCGACGTTCTTGCCCTTGGCGAGCCCGATCTTGATCTTGGCGATTCCGCGATGATTGAAATACATAACCAGCGGCACAAGAGTCATCCCCTTGCGCTGGGTCGCGTTCCACATGTCCGAGATTTCTTTTTTTGACGCCAGAAGCTTGCGCCGCCGCCGATCCTCATGTCCGAAGGTGCGGCCCGCGTCGTAAGGCGCGATATAGCTGTTCACCAGCCACAACTCACCGTCTTCGACGGTTGCATAGCTTTCGGCGATATTGGCCGAGTTCAGGCGCATGGATTTAACTTCGGAGCCCATGAGTTGAACGCCGCATTCGAAATCTTCCTGAATCGCATAGTCGAACCGTGCCCGCCGGTTCTCGGCGACCACCTTGTAGTTCGGGTTATCCTGCGCTTTGGCCATGCGGCTTGCATATAGAGTGCCGGCGGGGGCGATAAAAGCCCCGACCATGTCTTGACGCGTTTGGGGCCTTGGCAATGATGCGGGGCATGGTGGAGCAAATCGTCATCGGTTGCGTGATCATCCTTGGCAGCATGGTTGCTGCAGGGGGCCTCTGGTACGGGCTTGAGATGCTGCTCATTCGCTTGAACCCATGGGCACTGCGCCCGCCCCATGCGCCAAAACTGATGGCGATCCTTGTTCTGACGCTTTTGGGCACGTTCTGTATGGTCGCGGCCTCGGTGACGATCTGGTCGGTGACGTATCTTGCCCTGGAGCTTTTCGATACGTTTGAGGCCGCGCTCTACTTCGCGCTCGTCTCCTTCACGACCCTTGGGTTCGGGGATGTGCTGCTCCCCGACGATTGGCGTCTTCTGGGCGGGTTCACGGCGGCCAACGGGTTCTTTGCCTTTGGACAGATCACGGCGCTGCTCATCGAGACGATGCGCAGCATCCGCGTTCGTCAGCGCGACAGCATCAGTTAAAGCAGGTCCGCATGCTCCATTGCCGAGCGAATTGCGGCTTTGGTCGGATCGGTCAGCCCAACGAGGGGCAGACGCACATCCGGTGAACACTTGCCCAAGAGTGACAGTCCGTATTTGGCACCTGCCAGCCCCGGCTCAAGGAAGATCGCCTCATGCAGCGGCATGAGTTTATCCTGATATTCAAGGGCTTTGGTATAGTCGCCCGCCAGAGTTGCTTCTTGGAACGCCGAGCATAAGGCCGGCGCAACATTTGCGGTGACCGAGATGCATCCAACGCCACCATGGGCGTTAAAGCCAAGCGCTGAGGCATCCTCGCCCGAAAGCTGGATGAAATCTGCACCCGATGCGGCGCGCGTCTGGCTAACGCGCGTAACATCGCCTGTGGCGTCCTTGACCCCGGCAATCCGAGGCAGTTTGGCCAATTCGCTCATCGTCGCCACGCTCATGTCGATCACCGAGCGGCCCGGAATGTTGTAAATGATGATCGGAATGTCGGCCGCTTCGTGGAGCGCGGTGTAATGCGCAATCAGTCCGGCCTGCGTTGGCTTGTTGTAGTAGGGCGTGACGACCAGTGCCCCATCAGCGCCAACAGACGCCGCGTGCTTGAGCAGTCGGATGCCTTCGACCGTGTTGTTGGATCCCGCCCCGGCAATGACCGGCACCCGGCCAGCGACGGTCCCGACGACCGCTTCAATGACCGCCTCGTGTTCACGATGGCTGAGCGTTGGGCTCTCGCCCGTCGTGCCCACGGGGACGATCCCATGGCTGCCTTCTTCGATATGCCATTCGACAAGCGCTTCCAAAGCGCCATAATCAACCTCATCGCCTTTGAAAGGCGTCACCAGCGCTGGCATGGATCCTTTGAACTGGGGCGTGGTCATGGCTCTCTCCCGGACTTGTGTGGGGGCTGTCGGTGAAATTTCGCCGGACCCTAGCCCTGTGCCTCGGAAATGCCAAGTTTGTGAGGTGAGTTTAGTAACGGGTAGGGCATAGGATGTGCCGCATGACTGAAAAGGCCCTTCGTTTGTTGTGCGCTGGCGTGTTTCTCGCGCTGGCTCCGTTTGCTGTTGCGCATGCCGCGGCTGAAGAAGAGGCCGCTGCCGAGGCGCCCGTGGATGCCGAAGCGGATGCGCTGTCGGATGCGCTTGGTCTTATGTCAAAGCCGGATTGGAACGCTGCGCTGGATCGCGCGGCCCAAGCTGGCCCCGTCGCCCGCGACATCATCGAATGGCATCGCTTGCGTGCGGGTCAGGGGTCGCTCGACGAAGTGAATGCCTTCCTTGCGCGAAACGGTGATTGGCCGGGCCTTCCCTACTTGCGCCAGCAAAACGAGTCTCAGCTCCCCTTTGGCGATCGCGCGGCGGAGGTCGTTGCGTTTTTTGAAGAACAGGCGCCCCGAACCGGAGCGGGATCGGTCCATCTGATTGCGGCTTATGAGGCTTTGGATCGCTCCGGCGATGCCGAGGCGCAGGCGGTTCTGGCGTGGTTGACCCAGACCATGACCCGGCAGGACGAAGAGCTGCTTCTGGGGAACTACGGCGATATCCTCAAGGAGCATCACGAGGCGCGTCTAGACATGCTGTTGTGGAACGGCCATCGCGTGTCGTCCGAACGGATGTATCCGCGCGTGTCCTCGGCGTGGCAGGCCTTGGCGCGGGCGCGACTGGCTTTGCGGCAGGACAAGAACGGCGTGAACGCCCTGATCGATCAGGTCCCAAAGGAACTGGCAGAGCATCCCGGCCTTCTCTTCGAGCGCTTCCAGTGGCGCGCCCGAAAGGGCATGAATGATCGCGCGCTTGAAATCCTTGAAGCGATGGATGCCACCGAGGTTGCCTTGGGTGAGCCGGGACGCTGGGCGGGATGGCGGCGCGGTCTGGCGCGGGCCACGATGCGCGAAGGCGATGGCGAGCGGGCATACCGGATCGCATCAGCACATGGGTTGAGCGAGGGGTCGAGCTTTGCCGATCTGGAGTGGCTGTCGGGCTATTTGGCGTTGACGTATCTGGACGCGCCGGAAACAGCACTCGATCATTTCCAACGCTTCGAAACTGCGGTGAACTCTCCCATAAGCCTTGGTCGCGCGGGATACTGGCAAGGTCGCGCGCTCGAAGCGATGGGGCAGGACGAGGCGTCGCAGGCGGCCTATGTGCAGGGCGCCCAGCACCAGACAAGCTTCTACGGGCAATTGGCGGCAGAGCGGGCGGGCGTTCCCATGGATCCCGCCTTGACCGGTCGGACGGAGTATCCCGACTGGCGCAGCGCGGCCTTTAACGACAGCACGGTTTTCGAAGCCGCACTTCTGTTGCAGCGCGCCGGGCGGCGCACATTGGCAGAGCGTTTCATGGTGCATCTGGCTGAGACGCAGGATGCGACTGAGATCGGGCAGTTGGCGGACGTCGCACTGGAATTGGGCGAACCCCATATCGCTGTGATGATTGGCAAACAGGGCGCGCGTCAGGGGATGATCATCCCCAAGGCCTACTTCGCGCTCTACGACTTTGGTCTTGAAAACATGCGGGTGCCTGAGGAGCTGGCGTTGGCCATTGCGCGCCGGGAAAGCGAATTCGACCCCGTCGTGGTTTCCGGAGCAGGCGCACGCGGTTTGATGCAACTGATGCCCGCAACCGCGCGCGAGGTCGCAGGAGAACTCGGGATGCCCTACAGCCGGGCACGGCTGACCTCTGATCCGGTCTATAACGCCGAACTTGGCACGAAGTATCTTGAGATGCTGACCGAGATGCTTTCGGGCAACCTGATGATGATTTCCGCAGGCTATAACGCGGGTCCGGGCCGCCCCCGTCAATGGGCTGCGCGGTTTGGGGATCCCCGCTCGAGCGGGATGGATGTGGTCGACTGGATTGAGCACATCCCGTTCAACGAGACACGCAACTATGTCATGCGCGTCATGGAGAGCATTCCGGTCTACCGCGCCCGCCTGACCGGAGAGACGGCACCATGGACGATGTCGGAAGAGCTCGTCTCCTCGACAGCGCATTTTGCAGGAGCGGTCAGGCCGCGGGCGCGTCCTGTTGCTCGGCCTTCAGACGCAGACTGAGCAATCCCGCGCCGACAATGATGGCAGCGCCGATGATCAGGTTCAGGCTTAGGGTTTCGCCGAACCAAAAGATGCCAATCATGCTCGCGAAAACCAGCTGGAGGTAGGCGAACGGCTGAACGCGGCTCGCCCGCTCGATGGCATAAGCGCGGATCAAAAGCCAGTGCGCCAGCGCGCTCGAAACAGCCAGATACGCCATTTCAGGCCAGTCTGCGCGATCCAGCGGCTCCCAATACCAGATCCCGATGGGCGTAAGCAGGCCAACCCCCATCAATGCTGTCCAGGCAGTCGAGGTGGCCGGTCCGTCGCGATCCGCCACCATTCGGGTGGTCAATGAATAGGCCGCGAACAGGCAAGCCGCCAAAAGCGGCACCAACGCGGCGGTTTGAAAGACGTCTGAGCCCGGCTGCAAAATGACAAGGACGCCGCCAAAGCCTACCGCAACCAGTCCCCATTGCGCGGCTTGTACGCGTTCGCCCAACAAAGGCGCGGCCATTGCGGTGATGATCAGCGGACTGACGGCGAAAACCGCATGGGCTACGGACAGGCCGAGGAGCACGAAGCCAGCGATCATGACGCAGATTTCAAGGGCCAGAAATGCCCCGCGCAGTGCCTGAAGCCATGGCCGTCCGGAGCGAAACATCTGCTGGATACCTGCGTGCCTCAATGCAATGATGAGGACCACGAGGAAAAGGAACCAGTATCGGATCACGACGACGACGATGGTCGAGTATTCGGCGGCAAGGTAACGCGAAAATCCGTCCTGAACCGCCAATAGCAGAACACCCAAGGTCATCAAAACGCGCCCGTCGGTCATGGCATTCGCCCGACGCTCATGTGGCGTTTGCGGCCGAATCCGGGGCGGCGTTCGACGAGGAAACCGGCGTCTTGAAGCGCGCGCCGGACCGCTCCAGCGGCGGTATAGGTTGCGAATGTGCCATTGGGTGCAGTGTGGCGACCGATTTCTGTCAGAAGCTGCGGCTCCCAAAGTTCGGGGTTCTTGGCAGGCGAAAATCCGTCCAGAAACCATGCGTCGGCTGCACCGTTCCAGCGCGCAAGAGTGTCGCGCGCATCTCCCGCAATGACCTCGAGCTGAAGGTCGGGAACGACGTGGCCTGCCAAAGCCCGGGTCACGTCGTGCGCTTCGCGCGACAGATCAGGAAACTTGGACAGGGCCGTTTCCACAGCATCCGGGACCAACGGGTATAGCTCGAAACTTGTGAAACGGAGGGTGCCCGCGACACACGCATCTCGCCATGCGCGCAGCGCGGCAGCGGCATTGAGCCCCGTCCCAAACCCGAGTTCCGCAATCTGAAATCCGCGTTCAAAACGCGCCGGAAGGTCGTTTCCGGCCAGAAAGACATGCTGCGTCTCAGCCCAGCCATCGTCCAGCGAGTAATATGGGTCATCAAAGCGCGCCGAAATCGGCACGCCGCGATCGCTCCAAATCAAGTCATCCGGCTGGTCAGGCACCTGTCATTCCCTTATGCCCGTGGCGGCGGGACACTGGCGAAGGGGAGGCCGTTTGGCAAGCGTCGATCTGACGGTAAGAGGGGCAGGGATCATTGGCCTGTCCATTGCATGGGAGGCCGTCGAGCGCGGTGCCCGCGTGCGCGTCGTTGACCCGGCCGGACCCGGCGCGGGCGCGTCCGGCGGCATCGTTGGCGCCCTAGCGCCCCATGTGCCCGAGAACTGGAACCCCAAGAAAGCTTTCCAACTCGACAGCCTGATCCGCGCCGAAGCGTTTTGGGCAGACGTTGAAGCGGCGTCAGGTGCCCCGTCAGGATATGCGCGTTCCGGGCGTGTGCAGCCTTTGGCGGACACGGATGCCGTCACGCTTGCGCGGTCCCGTGAAGACGGCGCGCGCGCGCTTTGGCCAGAACGCTTCGCTTGGAATGTCGAGCCAGCAGATTTGGCGATGTGGGGGATCGTATCCGCGTCCGGCCTGATGCTCCGCGATACGTTAAGCGGGCGCCTTCATCCGGCAAGAGCCTGCGCGGCGCTCGCGGCCGCTCTCTCAGCGCGCGGTGTGGAGATTGTGCAAGAGGCCCCCGAGGCCACGCCGACAATCTGGGCCGCCGGGTGGGAGGGTTTGCGCGATCTAGGAGCGCATCTTGATCGTGCCGTCGGGCAACCCATCAAAGGGCAGGCGGCGCTGTTTGCGTTGGATCGCCGGGATCAGCCGCAGCTTTTCATCGATGGGCTGCACGTGATCGGGCATGATGACGGCACCACTGCGGTTGGGTCCACGACCGAGCGCGCCACCACCTCGACAACGACGGACGATGCGTTGGAAGACCTCATCGCCCGCGCAAGGGCGCTAGTCCCAGCCCTGGCCGATGCTCCGGTTGTGACGCGCTGGGCTGGTTTGCGCCCCCGGGCGCGGTCCCGCGCGCCTTTGATGGACGCCTGGCCCGGGCGTCCGGGGCATTTTGTGGCAAATGGCGGGTTCAAGATTGGATTTGGGATGGCACCGGGTATAGCAAGATCAATGGTCGATCTCGTGCTGGACGACCGAGTGACGTTTCCCGACGATTTTCGCTTCGACGCGCTTTAGCCGCGCGCCACTTCGTCGTGCAGCCGTTGCATGAGCGCCTCAAGCGCCTTGGCGTAGCGTTCGTCCGTCAAACGGCCCTCGTCATCGAACTGATTGCTGGCATCCGCGAGCATCAGTTCCGGCCCTGTCAGCATCCGCGGCCCGAAGGGCGTCATCGCAAGTCGCAAGGCAAATTGCGCGCGCGCCCCGCCCGCGCGCCCGGCAGCGGCCGACATCACCGCAACCGGTTTATCACGCCAGACACCGCCTTTGACGCGGCTGACCCAATCCAGAGCGTTTTTGAGGACGCCCGATATGGACTGATTGTATTCCGGAGTAGAAACGACGATCGCCTCTGCCGCCTTGATTTGATCGGCAAGCGCGGTGACGCTTTCGGGAACGCCTTCAGCGTCTTCAAGGTCGCCGTCATAAAGCGGCAGGCGCAGGTCCCCAAGTACGCTTGGTCCGCCGTAGACCCTTGCAGCTTCCGCACAAAGGCGCGTGTTGACTGAGGCCTGCCGGAGCGAACCGGAAATCGTCAAAAGCATACTGGGGGCTCCAATTCATTGGGTGTTCTAATCGGAGATAGGCCGATCGATAGACGGTCAAGGCGGCATTCAGGACTTGTTAACCAAATCGCAGAAACGATGGGGTCATGCGCCGCGTTGCTCTTTTCCCGCTGCTTGTCCTTCTTGGGTGCGACAGCCCGTCACCCGCCTTCATGAACGCCCCCGCCACACGCATCGAGGTCGCAGAATTCCTGTTTTCCGTCCGCGTCAGCGGCGCAGAGGCCGAGGCGATCCGCCTGCGCCCCGGACCCATCCCGCGCGAAGGAAGGGTTCTGTCGGCTGCAGCAATCGCAATTGAAGATGTGTCCGGCTGCAGCATCGCACGCGATACCAAAAGCAGACCTGCGCTTGTCGGCGATCAGGCCATCGTGCGGGCGCGGCTGGCCTGTAGAAGGGCGGGGTGCCATTCCATGAAAACACTCGTGTCGTTCTCGGAGTAGCTGCCAAAAGGACCACGGTTCTCAAAACCATACCTTTGGTAAAGTGCGATGGCGCTTTGAAGCTTATCACCCGTTTCAAGCCTTATCGTACCAAGGCCGACGTCCCGGCAGGCCTTGAAGACGGCGCCTAGTAACGCGCTGCCGACCCCGTTCTTGCGGGCTTGAGGTTTGACATAAAAGCCTTTGACCTCGCCATAGCTGACGCAATCGACAAGAGCGACGCAACCAACGGCCTCACCATCAAGGCGGGCAATGATGAATTGAACATTGGGTTGGGCGAATTCGTCGTCGGAGTATTGAACGCACTCGGTGACGTCATAGACCCGTTGCATTTCCCTGCGACTGTCGCTGATCAACGCGTGTGCTTCATCCGAGCGCGGTGATGCGATCGAGGTTGTAAGGTCGAAGGGTTGAATAGCCATGGGCCTGACGTTCAGCGGATTCGCGGATTCGATCAAGCCCAAGCTTAAGAATGCGTTAACTTTCGATGGCGGCGGATCGAAGTCTCGCAAGGTGGTCCATCTATATCTTGTGGTACCGCAGGGGCTTGGCCGAACATCGTGCGTTTGGCATTGACTCATCTGCGGGCAGGGCAAAGACTCCTTGCTCAGGAATCAGAGCAGAAATACAGGCCTTTGCGCTTTCAACGCTTAAAACTGAATGGCTTCAAAAGCTTCGTTGACCCGACCGATCTTGTGATCGCGGACGGGCTGACCGGTGTTGTCGGCCCAAACGGGTGCGGTAAGTCGAATTTGCTCGAAGCACTGCGCTGGGTGATGGGCGAAAACCGACCCACGGCGATGCGCGGTGGCGGCATGGAAGACGTGATTTTCGCTGGGGCGTCCACGCGGCCTGCCAAAAGCTTTGCCGAGGTGGTTCTGACGATCGATAACGCCGATCGGACGGCACCGGCGGGCTTTAACGATGCCGACCACATCGAAATCGTACGCCGGATTACGCGCGATGCGGGCTCCGCCTACAAGGCCAACACGAAGGATGTGCGCGCGCGCGATGTGCAGATGCTGTTCGCCGATGCGTCGAGCGGCGCCCACTCTCCGGCGCTGGTGCGGCAGGGTCAGATTTCCGAGCTGATCAATGCAAAGCCCAAGGCCCGGCGCCGCATCCTTGAAGATGCAGCCGGGATCGCCGGTCTTTATCAGCGGCGTCACGAAGCCGAACTGAAACTGAACGGCGCAGAAAACAATCTTGCGCGAGTGGAAGATGTCCTGGATGCGCTCGCCAAACAAATCGCGGCACTTGCTCGTCAAGCGCGTCAGGCCGAACGCTACCGTGTGATTTCTGCGGAGTTGCGCACCGCAGAAGGCGTTCTGCACTACGGACAGTGGCGCGGCGCCGAAGATGAGCGGGAGCGTGCAATTGCTGCCCGCTCGGCTGCCTTGGATGCGGTCAGTCAGGCGGAACGCGCGGCTCGGGCAGCTGTCGAGGCGCGCGAAAGTGCCGAAATAGGTCTTCCGCCATTGCGTGAAGAGGACGCCATTGCCGGTGCGCTCCATCAGCGGCTGACCATCGAATTGCAGGGTCTGGCCAAGGAAGAAGAGCGGGCGAACAGCGATTTGGTGAACCTCAAGGACCGCCTGGCGCAACTGGGTGCGGACCGGGACCGCGAACTGACACTCCAAAGCGATGCCAAGGACGCGATTCAAGAACTTGAGGACGAACTGGCCGCGCTCGACGCTGCTGCGGCAGAAGCCGCGACGCTTCAAGCAACCGCCAAAGACACCGCGCATGGGGCGGCGAAGGTCTTGGAAGAGCGTGAGGCCGCGTATCAGCGCTTGACCGAAGATCTTGCCCGTATTTCGGCGCGCCATCAATCGACCGAGCGCTTGATCGCGGACGCGGCGGATCGATTGCAGTCCCAACAAAAAGCCGCTGAGACGGCTGATGCCGCTGTGGCTTCTGCCGAAGCTGCGCTCAAAGAGGCAAATGATGCCCTCGCCGCGGCAAGCAAGGTTCAGGGCGCGGCCCAGCAAACGGCACAGGCTGCGGAATCCCGCCTTGTGGAGGTTGAAGCACAGCGCTCAGACATGCTGGCGCGTGAAGGGCAGGCCCGGGCCGCACGTTCGGCTGCGGAGGGCGAATGCTCGGCGCTCAGATCGGAAGAGGCGGCACTCGCTCGTCTTCTGGCGCGCGAAGCAGATGCAAATGGGCAGATCATCGACCGTTTGAGCGTGGCACCCGGCTTTGAACGGGCCCTTGGGGCAGCGCTTGAAGACGATCTGCGCATGGGGGTGGTTGAAGAGACGGGCGACAGCGGTTGGACCGCGTTGCCGTCCTATGACGATACCGCTCCACTGCCAGGCGGCGATGCCCTTTCTGCCCATGTCAGCGGTTTGCCGTTGTTGGATCGCCGGCTGTCCCAGATTGGGTTGGTATCGGTTGAAGAAGGCGACCGGTTGCAACCTGCATTGCGCCCCGGCCAGCGGCTGGTCAGCCTTGAGGGCGACCTGTGGCGTTGGGACGGGCTCCGGCGTCGCGCCGAAGCTGCGCCTGCTGCTGCTGCGCTAAGGTTGGAGCAACTGAACCGCCTTGCCCAGCTTGAGCGCGAAGCGGCCGAGGCCGAAGCGAAGGCACAAGGGGCTGCGCAAGCGCACGAAAGCCTCAAAGGTGATACGGCGCGGCTGACGGAGGCCGAAGCCGAAGCACGCGCGGCGCGCAAGGCGGCGGACGCAACTTTGGCGGATGCCGCGCGCGCCCATGGTCGTGCCGAAGCCGATGGGCGTCTTGCCGAGGGAAGCCTTGAGCAGGCCAATCGGGATGTCGCGCGACTGGCTGAAGAAACGGCTTTGGCCAAGGCGCGTCTGTCGGAAGCCGAAGCGGCGCGAGACGGGTTGGAAAACCTTGAATCCGCACGCTCGGCAGCAGATGCGGCTCAGGCCAGCGTCGAAGAAGCACGGACGTCGATGGTCGATGCGCGCAGCGCTTTGGACGCGCTGATCCGCGAGGCGGCCAGTCGCACGGATCGCAAGGCCGCCGCCACGGAAAGCCTTGAAGGCTGGCGCGCCCGTCAAAAAGCCGCTGACACACGCATGCGTGACTTCACCGAACGCGAGGCGCGCTTGTCCGAACAGCTTGAGGCGGCTTCCGGCAAACCTCAGGCGGTTGCCGCGCGGCGTGCCGAGTTGGAAGAAGAGCTTCCTGCCGCGCAGAAACGACTTCAAGCCGCCGGACAGGCCCTGTCCGAGGCAGAGGATGCGTTGAAGGCGGCGGTGGCAAACGAGCGGCAGACTGAACGTGCCGCATCGGATGCACGTGAGGCGCGCGCGGCGGCAGATGTTTCGGCCGAGGCCGCCGCCGAGCGTGTGGCTGCAGCGGCTGAAGTGATCCGTGACCGGCACGAAAAGACGCCCGAGGCGCTGCTCGAGTCGCTGGACCTGAAGGGACCTTTGCCATCCCCAAGTGCCGTTGAGGCAGACGTCGCGCGGCTGATGCGTCAGCGTGAGGCCTTAGGCGCCGTCAACTTACGGGCCGAAGAAGACAGCAAGTCACTTGAAGAAGAGCACGGCACCCTGCTTGCCGAACGCACCGATTTGGAAGAGGCCATTGCCAAGCTGAAGAACGGCATTGCGACGCTGAACCGCGAAGGGCGCGAGCGGCTTTTGACGGCATTCGAGGACGTGAATCGCAATTTCTCGGAACTCTTCAAGCACCTGTTTGGGGGTGGTGAGGCCAATCTGGTCCTCGTGGAAAGCGATGATCCGCTCGAAGCTGGTCTTGAGATCATGTGCCAGCCTCCGGGCAAGAAGCTGGCCACGCTGTCGCTTTTGTCGGGCGGTGAACAGACGCTGACCGCCTTGGCGCTGATCTTTGCTGTCTTCCGCGCCAATCCCGCGCCGATTTGTGTTTTGGATGAGGTTGATGCGCCGCTCGACGACGCCAACGTGTCCCGGTTCTGCGATCTTCTGGACGAGATGACGCGGCAGACCGAAACGCGCTTTTTGATCATCACCCATCATGCAGTGACTATGTCTCGAATGGACCGATTGTTCGGGGTGACAATGGGCGAAAAAGGTGTGAGTCAACTTGTGTCCGTTGACCTGCGGAAGGCTGAAGCGCTGGTCGCATGATGCCGCCAATTGATGGGAAGCGTCCCATTCGGTAAACTCTAGTCGAGGGATCCGGAGACGAGCATGAAAAGCATCTCATTCATTGTCGCGATGGGCTTAACGGCCGGTACTGGATTTGCTCAAAACATTGTGGCTACGAACCCGGACGGAGTGCATTCCTGGTTTCAGAGCGAAGGCATTCCAGCGAAGCTCGAAGTCGACGGTGCCGGCGATCCTTTGGTTTCGGTGCGCTACTTCGACACCGAATTCTCGGTTTATTTCTACGGTTGTCAACAAAACACGGCCTGCACGTCACTTCAGTTTTACTCAGGCTACCGGGTCGACGGGGAAGTTTCGCTTGAGACGATCAATGAATGGAACACGGGCCGTCTGTTCAGTCGTGCCTATGTGACTGAACAAGGTTCGGCGCGTCTAGAGTTCGACGTCTTCACTGGCCAGGATGGCGTTTCGGCGTCCGATTTCGATGATATTGTCTCGCTTTGGACATCTGCCCAGTCGGACTTCGAAGACCTTATTGAGTGGTGAACGAAAACCAGTGGCGGGCAGTGCGCAAAACTGTGATCTGGTCAATGTTCGCTTAGGTGTCGACGTGCGATCTTACTGGTGATGCCACAGGCCAGTGAAATCAAAGTCGACTTAGCAACTCTCTAGTTGGCCATGCATCGGCTGGAAGTCCGAGTCGTTGCTGTTCGGACTGCACGGCAGAACGTGTTCTAGCTCCTAGGATACCGTCTATTCCTCCGACATCGTAGCCAAGAGCGCTAAGCTTCTGCTGGAGTAATTTCATATCCTCTTCGCCCAAAGCGTCCGGTGGATTTCCGGCATTAAAAACGGGCGCTCCCTCAAGCCGCGTGGCGAAATAGGCTGCTGTGGTCACGTAGACAAAGCTTTGGTTCCATTCGAAATAGACGTCGAAATTCGGATAGGCGAGGAACGCCGGGCCATTACGCCCTTGGGGCAGCAAAAGCGAGGCTTCGAGGCTCCGGTTGGGCAAGGCACCCGCGCGGCCTTCGACGCCCATCCCGGCCCAGTCCGAGACGCGTTTCTTCGTCTCCAACCCTGTTTGAGACCAGTCGAAATTTGTTGGGACGTTTACTTCGACCAGCCAGGGTTCGTTCGCGCGCCAGCCCAGACCACGCAGCATCCGCGCGCCCGACAAAAGCGCGTCAGCCGGAGAGGTTTTGAGGGAAACCCGCCCATCGCCGTCGCCATCCGAGCCGTAGTTGATGATATCCTCAGGCAGCATTTGGACCATTCCGATCTCACCGGCCCACGCCCCCGTCGTCGTTGCGGGATCGATCCCTCCCTCGCGGGCAAGCTCCATTGCCGCGAAGACTTGGGGCTGGAACAATTCGGGGCGTCGGCAGTCGTGGCTGAGCGTCAACAAGGCATTCACAGTGTTGAAATCGCCTTGAACCGCGCCGTAGTCGGTCTCAAAGGCCCAAAACGCCAGAAGAACACCGCGATTGACGCCATAGTCCAGTTCGATCCGATCAAACACGCTGTCCCAGCGTTGGGCATTGCGTATCCCGGCATCAATTCGGTTTTGACTGATCAGGCGACGAGAGAAATCGACGAAGGGCCGTTGAAAGATGCCTTGGGAGCGATCCGCGCGGATGACGGCGGGATCCTGACGAGCGCTGGACAGGAACCGGCGCGTTTCAGTTTCACTGAAACCACGTGATTGCGCTTCAGCGGCGACCGCGTTCAAAAAGCTTGAAAAAGTACCACCGCAGGCGACGATTTGCGCCGACGCGGGCGCCGCAGCCAAGGCGGCAAGAGCAACGAGAAGGGGGCGGAACGACAGTGCCAAGGTGATGTCCTTTCGGGCGGATTTAGGCCTCTTTTTACCTAACAGGCAAAACTGGGATGCCCAACGCTAGGAAATTCGTTACAAGTATGAAAGCTCTTCTAACGCCGGGTGTGCCGAACCAGCAGGCGGAAGCGGCGAAATAGGGAACATGCAGGGCCGAGACCTTGTCTCGGATTGAGGGCACTAAAGACCGATGGACGTTTTGATCGTCGAAACCAATGCCAATCTGGCAGGGGTCTGGGCACGCTCCTTGGAGCGGTCCGGAGCGACGATACGTGTTGCGGAAAGCGAAGACGTCGCTGTGCGCGCGCTTGAGGTTCAAGCCTTTGATATCATTGTGTTGAACCTCAATCTGCAGGAGGGTTCAGCCATTGCCGTGGCGGATTTTGCCGGGTTCCGACGACCCGATGCGAAGGTCGTCTTCGTGACCTCCAGCACGTTCTTTTCGGACGGCTCGATCTTCAACCACTGCTCCAACGCCTGTGCCTATCTGAAGGACAATACGCCGCCAGAGGATCTGGCGGCGATTGTCGAGCACTACGGTAGGGCCTAAGCGGCTTTCAGCTGGTCGCGCCCGTGGGGCTCATCCCAATCAAGGATCGGGTTGATTGGGATGATCCGGTGGGGGTTCACGCTTTCATGGCTGTAATGATAGTGCCGCACGACTTGCGGCATGTTCACCGTCTCCGAGATACCCGGCATCTGATATAGCTCGCGCGTATAGGCCCAAAGGTTCGGGTAATCGATCACGCGCTTTCGGTTGCACTTAAAGTGAAGGTGGTAGACGCTGTCAAAACGATAAAGCGTTGGAAACAAGCGCCAATCTGCCTCCGTCAGGCGATCTCCCATGAGGTATCGGTTGCTTGAAAGCCGCTCTTCAAGCCAATCCATGGTGTCGAAAAGCGCGGTGACCGCTGCGTCATAGGCCGACTGGGTGGTCGAAAACCCGGACCGGTACACGCCGTTGTTCAGCGTGTCATAGATCCGCGCGTTTACCGGCTCGATCGCCTCGCGCAGGTCTTCGGGCCAATAGTCATCGGTGTTGCCGGTCAGCTCGTTAAAAGCGCTATTGAACATCCGAATGATCTCGGAGCTTTCATTGGAGACAATAGTATCCGTCTGCTTGTCCCAAAGGATCGGCACCGTCACGCGGCAGGTCACTTTGGGGTCTGCTTTTTGGTAGATCTCGTAGGCATATTCCTTGCCAAACAGCGGATCACCGTCTGAGCCTGGAAAGTCGGTCGCAAACGTCCAACCTTTGTCCATCATGTCCGGGTGCACGAAGGAGACCGAAATCAGGTCGTCCAAGTCTTTGAGTTTACGGAACAAAAGCGTGCGATGCGCCCAGGGGCAGGCCCATGCAAGATAGAGGTGATACCGTCCTGCTTCCGCCTTGTACCCCCCTGATCCGGTTGGGCCCGCGCTTCCATCTGCAGTGATCCAGTTGCGAAAGATCGTGTCGGGCCGCTTGAACGTGCCGTCTTTTTCCTTGGATTCCAGGCTTTCGGTGACCCACTCACCATCTTGCAGATGTCCCATGACGTGCTCCTGTGCGTTGCTTGAGACGATAGATAGAGCA
The DNA here is from genome assembly GCA_964638245.1 of uncultured Rhodobacterales bacterium. Classification (GTDB taxonomy): domain Bacteria; phylum Pseudomonadota; class Alphaproteobacteria; order Rhodobacterales; family Rhodobacteraceae; genus CAZWZG01. The sequence continues at coordinate 32,467 of CAZWZG010000004.1, read as the reverse complement.
AAATTCGTGAACAGGTATCGGCGCTGCAGCGAAGTTCCTGTGTGTTTGCGCACATTGCTAGCTGGAAACAATCGACTTGGTTACCGCACATTAACCATGGGTCTGTCACCAGACCGCACTATGTCTTGACCGAATCTGAAGGACGCCGTTCCATCGCGCCGTCTGCTGGGGGATGTGCCATGGGTGATTGTGATGAGTGAGTATCTGCCAAAGGAAGTCCGCGAAGGACTTGAAAAGGCCCGCAAACGGGACCTGAAGCGACGCTCGCGCCTGAAGGTGCGGATTGGCGAACAGAATTTCACCATTCTTCGGTATTGGGAAAGCGGTTTTTCGCTGGATGCAGATGATGCGCAAAGCTTGCGCGGCCTTGTCGACATATACGATGGCGCGCGCCACTTATCTCAATGCCTGATCGTTGCCTCCGAGCGGGCCGGCGACGAGATGGTCTATGAGTTCAAGCGCGAGACGGCTGCGCGTGACAAGGCACCACTGGATTTTGAGCGCGACGAAAACGCTCCGGTAGCGCTGCTCACTGCAGATCGCTGAAAGCGGCCTGTAGCCGGTCAACGGCTTCTTCGACGTGGACGCGTTGCGTCGCGAAATTGAAGCGCAGATGCTTTTCGCCCCCCTTTCCGAACGTCGGTCCTAGGCTGGGCACGATCCGGGCCCTCTTGATGACACGCTCCTGAATTTCGGCGTCATCCATGCCGGTGTCCGAGAAATCGACCCACGACAGGAATGTTCCCTCAAGTTCCATCGAACGGGCGCCGGGAATTGCATTCACTGCCGCATCAAACGCGCGACGATTGCCATCCAGATAGGCGACCTGCTGATCGACATAATCCGCCCCTTCCGGCGAATAGGCCGCAATCGTGGCTTCGACCCCGGCCATGTTCGGCTGTATCTGCCAAACGGTCAGAACTTGCGCCATTTTCCGGCGCAACGCGTCATTGGCAATCGTCATCTGTCCACAGCGCAGGCCTGCCGTGTTGAACGTCTTGGAGGGGGCCGTAAGGGTCACGAGGCGATCCTCGATCCCGTCACAATGGGCCATCGGAGCAAAGTGATGGCCGGGATAGACGAGGTCGTGGTGAATCTCGTCGCTGACCAAGATCAGGTCATGCTTAACTGCAAAATTGGCGACCGATTGCAGTTCTTCCTTGGTCCAGACCCGCCCGCCCGGATTGTTGGGCGAACAAAACAGCATGAGACGCGTGTCGGACGTCACCAGCGCCTCGGCGGCGTCCAGATCGAGCGTCTGGCGCTCATCGACGACTTTCAATGGGGCCTCAAGGGCGCGGCGGCCCGAGCGTGCGATCTTGCCGCCAAACTCGTGATAGACAGGCGTGAACGTCAGGACAGGCTGGCCCGGTTCGGTCAACGCGTCGATGAGCATCGCGATCGCATTGCCAAGCCCACCTGTGAGCAGGATATGGGACGGATCGGGCGACCATCCGTGGCGCGTCTCCATCCACCAGGCGACGGCGTTCTGTAGCCTGTCGAGACCGCCGAAATAGGCTGGCACGCCGAAGTCTGCGATCCGGTGGAGCGCGTCGCGCACGACGTCAGGGGTTCGAAAGTCGCTGTCAGCGATCCACATCGAAATGACGTCGTCACCTTCAAGTCCCTGCAGCCGTTCTTTGGCATCCCACTTCAGACAATCGGTGCCGCGCCGCTCGACCGGCGCGTCAAAATCATGAGGCGTTGTCATGGTGTGTCTCCGTGTTCGGGTGGACCCTAGAGCGACTGACGCTGGCTGCAAGACGGATTGCAGTGGGGCGGGGGGTGGATTACATGATCGCCATGGCAATTCGACCCATCCTGATCCATCCCGACCCGCGGCTGAAAGCAGCCGCCAAACCTGTCGTGGACATCAATGACGAAATCCGTGTGTTGGCCGACGACATGCTGGCCACGATGTATGATGCGCCTGGTATTGGGCTGGCCGCGCCGCAGGTTGGTGTGCTGTCGCGCGTCCTCGTGATGGACTGCGTGAAGGAAGAAGGCGCACCGCCGCGACCGATGGTTCTGATCAATCCTGAAATCGAGGACGCCGCCGAAGAAAAACGCGTTTATGAAGAAGGATGCTTGTCGATCCCCGAGCAATATGCCGAGGTTGAGCGGCCCGATTGGGTGACGGTCAGTTGGACTGATCTGGACGGCGCGAAACAGACAGAGACGTTCTCTGATCTTTGGGCGACTTGCGTCCAGCACGAGATCGATCACCTCGATGGCAAGCTTTCCATCGACTATCTGAAGCCTTTGAAGCGCCAGATGATCACGCGCAAGATGGTCAAGCTGAAGCGCGAACAGGCGCGGGCCTGAGCCCCATGCGCGTTGTTTTCATGGGGACGCCGGAGTTTTCGGTTCCGGCACTCGACGCGCTTCTTGAAGCGGGTCATGAGGTCGTTGCGGTCTACACCCAACCAGCGCGCCCAGCGGGCCGAGGCAAAGCGCCGCGACAAGGGCCTGTGGCGCAAAGGGCCTTTGCGTTGGGCCTGGAACTGCGCCAGCCCAAGAGTTTGAAGGCACCAGAAGAGCAATCAGCGTTCGCAGCCCTTCAGGCCGACGTTTGTGTTGTGGTGGCCTATGGTCTTATCCTGCCGCAAGCGATACTGGATGCACCCAAGCACGGTTGCCTGAATATCCATGCATCCCTTCTGCCCCGATGGCGCGGCGCGGCGCCCATTCATCGCGCGATCATGGCGGGCGATGCTGAGACAGGCGTGGGCATCATGGCGATGGAAGCGGGGCTCGACACCGGGCCGGTGCTATTGGAAGGGCGCACGCCGATCGGGGAGGCGGAGACCACGGGAGACTTGCACGACCGGCTCTCTGAGATGGGGGCTGGGTTGATCGTCGAGGCGCTAGAGCAGATTGAAATGCTCCAAGCCACGCCGCAACCTGACGAAGGCGTGACGTACGCCCACAAAATCGACAAGGCCGAAGCGCGCGTTGACTGGACGCGACCCGCAACCGACGTGGATCGTCTGATCCGGGGACTGTCTCCATTTCCGGGCGCTTGGGCGAATGTTGCTGGCGAACGTATCAAGCTGTTGCGCAGCCGGGTCGTGGAAGGTGCGGGTCAACCGGGCGAGGTCTTGGGCGGGTTCCGCATTGCCTGTGGTGGGAATGCGGTCGAGATTCTGCAGGCACAGCGCGCCGGAAAAAAGGCGATGGCCGCCGAGGACATCCTTCGTGGCCTAGAGCTGCCGGATCGTCTGAACTGAGAACAGGAGCGCTTCTGCGCCCGTCTATGTCCACCAGTCCCGACGCAAGGCACTACTGCGGCGGCTGGTTCTTTGGCGGACGGGCTTTGTAAACCGGAAGGTGCCAGCCAAAGGCAAGCGACCCGGCACGAAGTGCAAATGTCGTCAAACCCACGGCCAGCGTTGGAATAGGGGCGGGCAGGGCGAGCGCGTGTGCGATCAGACCGGCGCCAGCACCCGCAAGGGCGGCACTGGCGTAAAGCTCTCCCTGCCGCAGGATCATGGGCACTTCATTGGCGACGACGTCGCGCATCAGACCGCCCAAAGTGCCGGTGATGACGCTCATGACGAGGATGACGGGTGCACTTTGACCCAAGGCGCTTGCGGCGGCGAAGCCTGCTGGGACCGCGATCGCAAGCGCTGCGGCGTCGAGCCATGTCAGCCAGTTCAGACGACTTTCCACAAGATGCGCGGTGAAGAAAACAAGAAGCGCGGCGGCGGTGGCGACGCCAAGCAACCACGGCGCGTCCATCCAGAAGACCGGGTTTCGATCCAGTAGGAGGTCGCGCACGGTACCCCCGCCCACAGCGGTCAGCCCTGCAAAGAAGACGAAACCGACCACGTCGAGTTGCGCCCGGCTTGCCGCGAGCGCGCCGGTCAACGCAAAGACGAAAACCGAGGCTGCATCGAGTGTTATCGTAAGGGTCAGGGCGGTCATGGGCGCTCTATGTCCGAAAGGGACGGCAAAGGGCAAGGGTTTGCACCTGCAACGAGGCGCTTTCGGGGGACGATTGCCCCCGAAGACGGCCCCGCCCACCGTGTTGCCTACCGCGCCCGTATCAAGGCAACACGGCTTCGCCGCCGCTGCGCGGCCCTTGACCCGGTCCCGGGGGGCGGCGGCGCGTTAGTCTTTGGATTTAAAGGGTGCCATGCCTGCGCGGGCCAATTCGTCGGCGCGCTCGTTTTCTGGATGGCCCGCATGTCCTTTGACCCATTCCCAGGTCACATCGTGGCGCGCTTGCGCGTCGTCCAGGCGCTGCCAGAGGTCGACGTTTTTCACCGGCTTTTTGGCAGAGGTCTTCCAACCGTTACGTTTCCAGCCATGGATCCACCCGGTCACTCCGTTTTTGACGTAGGCACTGTCGGTCACGACAACGATACGACTGGGTTTTTCCAGCGTTTCAAGTGCGGTAATGGCGGCCAGAAGTTCCATCCGGTTGTTGGTTGTTTCGGCTTCGCCACCTTTGAGTTCGCGTTCCTTGAGGACGGCCTCGCCATCGCGCGCAACCAGAAGCGCGCCCCAGCCGCCGGGTCCCGGATTGCCCGAGCAGGCCCCGTCTGTGTAGGCGTGCAGCGTGCGCGTCACGGTGTGAAGTCGAGTGTGACGTGGCCGGACAGGGCGGCGACGCGTTCAAGCCATGCTTGAACGTTCGGGAAACGCGTCAGGTCGAAGCCGCCTTTGGTCCCTGCCGAATGCGTGTAGGCATAAAGCGAAATGTCCGCGATCGTGGGAAACGCTCCGACGAAGTAAGAGCGCTGGGCAAGGTGCGCGTCCATACGAGCAAGAAGGTCGTGCCCGCGCTCAAGCAGGTCGTCCAACCGCTCAGCCGTCGCGAGATGCTTGCGGCTTTCATAGGTCAGAAGGGCAGCGCGCACCGCGATCACGCCTTCATGCTGGTTCTGCTCCCAGAACATCCAACCAAGTGCATGAGCGCGTTCAATTGGATCTTTGGGCATCCAAGGTGTGCCTTCGGAAAGATAGGTCAGGATCGCGTTGGATTCCGGGATCTGCGTGCCGTCTTCGAGTTCGAGAACGGGCAGTTTTCCGAGTGGTAAGCGTCCACCCGCATGGGCTTGGGCCAATTCAGGGGTCTCGTACTCCATCCCGATATGGACGTAGTCGATCCCGAGATGCGCCAGCAGCAAACGCGCTTTGTAGGAGTTGCCCGAGGAGGGCATCGAGTAGAGCTTGATCATATGGCTACCGTCACAAGGCAGGCGATGACGCCAAGGGTAAGGGGAATGCGCAGGCCCATCCACCAAGGCGGGGCGAGGCCCTGTCGCGCATAGGTCCAGTCGAGCATGAGAAGACCGACATAGCCCGCGATCAGGTTGATGGCCGAGGCTTCTGGTCCCGCGCCAACGAAAAAGAATGCCCAGAGGGCGGGCAGGACGGAGAGTGCATAGGCCATCGGCGCGCGGGCGCTGTCGGCTTTCGTCGCAAAACCCCATAGGACGCCGGACATAAAGGCGAGGATGATCGAGCCGTAGTTGAGGATCACGAAGGGCGCGACGAAACGCGGTCCCAAGGTGCGGATTGTCCAAAGCGTCAGGGGTTCGAACAAGGCCGTTGCAACGCCCCAGCCAAAGGGCAATAGGCCTGCAAGGCCAAGCAAAAGCGCGGATCTGGGAACGGCTGTCACGTAAGGGCCTCGATCAGGGCTGTGATGCGCTTTGCGCGCGTCTCGGCCCGTTTTGCGGTTTCGATTGTGTGCAAATGACCGCGACGTTTGCCCGGTGTCAACGCCTCCCACTGTGGGGTTCGCTCGGCTGCGCGCAAGGCTGTGGCCACGTCTTCTGGCACCTCGACATGGTTGGGATCAGCCGGGCGCAGGCGCACCTCCACGACATCCCCCGGAGAAATGCCAATCGTGTCGAGCAGGCTTTTCCCCGTCCAAAGAAACGCGTCTTCGATCACAGGCGCACGCGTGATCGCGAGGTTCACTGGATGATCTGCGATTTCGCCTTCCACCCGCTTGCAATCCAGCGCACGAACGATCTCGTCGGGTAAGGGCAGAACGGTGTAAACGCTGTCGCCCCACTCCATAGGCGTAATCATGGCCTCAAACGTCTGGTACTCGCTCATCCGCGCTCCAACGCAAGCCGTCCGGCGAGAGCGGCAAAAAGGGCGGCAAAGGAGCGGTTGAGCCAGCGTACGACGCCCTCGCGCGACAGGATCCATGTCCGCGCTGCGGCCGCGAAAGTGCCATAGAGCACGAAAACCGCGAAGGTGAGCGCCATGAAGACGGCGCCCATTGCTGCCATCTCGGCTGTTGCGGTGGCGGGGTTGCCGGACAGGAACGGCGGCAAGAGGGCAAGGAAGAAGACCGACAGTTTGGGGTTCAGCAAATTAATGAGTGTTCCGCGCCATGCCGTGCGCAGGCCAGGCTCAGAGCGTGTCTCGGACGTGACGTTGAGTTGTCCGCCCGCGTTCAAGGCTTGCCATGCCAGGTAAAGAAGGTAGGCGACGCCGGCCCATTTCACGATTGAAAAGAGAAGCGCGGAGGTGTGCAGAAGGGCAGAAAGGCCAAGCACGGCTGCTGCCAAGTGGGGTACGATCCCGACCGTGCAGCCTGCCGCCGCCCAGATGGCCGATCCACGACCGCGCCCTAGCCCGATGGCCAGCGTATAAAGCACGCCCGTGCCCGGGATCAGGACGACGACAAGGGCGGTGAGGAAGAATTGCAGTGACATGGGGTTTGACCTTTCTGAGGGGCGCTCCCTTCGGTCGCGGTTGGGAGGCGCCGCCTCCCTTGCCCCACCGCGAGTATTTTTTGCAAGAAGAAGCGATCAGGCGGGCTCGCGCAGGACCCGGGGGACTTTGAACTCAACGTTTTCCTTGGCCGTCTCAACGACTTCGACAGTGGTTTCAAACCGGTCGCGGAAGGCATCAATCACTTCATTGACCAGAATTTCGGGCGCCGACGCGCCTGCTGTGATGCCAACCGAGGAAATGCCCTCAAGCGCGCGCCAATCGATATCCTCGGCGCGCTGAACAAGTTGCGCGTAAGCGCATCCCGCGCCGCGTCCAACCTCGACAAGGCGTTTGGAGTTCGACGAGTTTGGCGCCCCGATAACGAGGAGCGCATCGATCTTGGGCGCCACGGCTTTCACGGCTTCTTGCCGGTTCGTGGTGGCGTAACAGATGTCTTCCTTGTGGGGACCGACAATGGCAGGAAAGCGCGCCTTTAGGGCGTCGACGATATCCGCCGTGTCATCGACCGAAAGTGTGGTCTGCGTGATGTATGCAAGCCTTTCGGGATCCCGCGGATCAAGGTCGCCAACATCGCCCACCGTTTCGACCAGAAGGACTTCGCCTTCAGGAAGCTGGCCCATTGTTCCGACCGTTTCGGGATGCCCGTTATGGCCGATCATGACCATCTGCAGGCCGTTGGCATGGTGGCGCTCGGCCTCGATATGCACCTTGGAGACGAGCGGGCAGGTTGCGTCGACGAAAAGCATCTCGCGCTTGGCGGCCTCTGCTGGCACGGCCTTCGGGACGCCATGGGCCGAAAAGATCACCGGGCGGTCATCGGGGCAATCGTCAAGCTCTTCAACAAAGATCGCGCCCTTGTCGCGCAAACCATCCACGACGTATTTGTTGTGAACGATTTCGTGGCGGACGTAGACAGGCGCGCCCCATTTTTCGAGCGCCATTTCGACGATCTTGATCGCGCGATCCACGCCCGCGCAGAAGCCGCGCGGTGCGGCCAGGTACAGAGAAAGTGGCGGTTTTTTATCCATGCCCAAGACCTAAGGCTGGGCATGGGGTTTTGTCCAGTGCGGCAAGGGGCGGCGGATTGAACATCCGCCACCCGGAATGGCGTCAGCCTTCGGCGGCGATACGCTCAACATTGTCTTCGCGCGGCTCACGCGGGGGGCGACCCACGACGTCGCGCAACTCGTCAAGCTCGATGAAATTGTCAGCCTGACGGCGCAGCTCATCCGCAATCATTGGCGGTTGCGAGCGGATCGTGGAAACAACGCTCACGCGAACGCCCTGACGTTGGAGGCTTTCGACCAGGGGCCGGAAATCGCCATCGCCCGAAAACAGCACGATGTGATCGACCCGAGGCGCCAGTTCCATGGCGTCAACGGCAAGCTCGATATCCATGTTGCCCTTGATCTTGCGCCGGCCTTGGCTGTCGGTGAATTCCTTGGCCGGTTTGGTGACCATGGTGAAACCATTGTAGTGCAGCCAATCCACCAGCGGGCGGATGGGAGAGTATTCGTCGTTTTCCAGAAGGGCGGTGTAGTAAAACGCCCGGATCATTTTTCCGCGCCGCATGAATTCCTGGCGCAGAAGCTTGTAATCGATGTCAAACCCAAGCGCCTTGGCAGCCGCATAAAGGTTCGAGCCATCGATAAAGAGCGCTAGGCGCTCGTCTCGATAGAACATCCCGATGGTCCTTTGTTCATTGTTGCGACGCAAACACACACGCCGGCCCGGAAATTCAGGCATTTTTGGTCGTTCCGTTATGTAGGAGGATGGGTGCAAAGCGCAACTTTACAAAACTGTCATACTTCACATTTTGACGCTTTTTTAGGCGAATTGCCGCCACGTCAATTGCGAGAACCCATTATTGGGCTCCGATTTTGTGTGAATCTGAGGGAGGAGAAGACACTTGTGTTTCGCCCGCAACCCTCTTATCTACAGGCCTTCTTTCCCAAGCCAGTTCTCTGGAGACTTGCTCTATGGCCCGCGTTACCGTCGAAGATTGCGTCGATAAAGTTCCCAACCGGTTCGACCTTGTCATGCTTGCCGCCCACCGGGCGCGCGAAATTTCGTCGGGCGCACCGATTACGGTCGATCGCGACAACGACAAGAACCCGGTCGTGTCTTTGCGTGAGATTGCCGACGAAACACAGCAAGCCGAAGAATTGCGCGAGCGTATGATCGAAAGCCAGCAGACCCAGATCGAGGTTGATGAGCCGGAAGAAGACGCAATGGCGCTTCTGATGGGCGCTGAACAGGATCGCCCGCAGGAAGACGACATGAGCGAAGAAAAGCTTCTGCGTGCTCTGATGGAGGCGCAAGAGCGCCCCTAACCTTCATGTCATAGGTGACCAGTGCTTGATTGTGATGACCTGATCGCGCTGGTCCGCACCTATAACCCGAAAACCGACGAGGACTTGATCCGCCGTGCCTTTGCCTATGGTGAAGAGATGCACGAGGGTCAGACGCGCCAATCCGGCGAGCCCTACTTCACCCATCCGGTGTCTGTGGCGGCACTCTTGACCGAGCAGATGCTCGACGACGCGACGATCGTTACCGCGCTGTTGCACGACACGATCGAAGATACGCGTTCGACGTATTCGGACATCGAGCGCCAGTTTGGTCACGAGGTGGCAGAGCTTGTCGATGGCGTGACCAAGCTGACAAACCTTCAGTTGTCCTCGACCGAAGCAAAGCAGGCCGAGAATTTTCGCAAGCTTTTCATGGCGATGTCGCGCGACCTTCGGGTGATTTTGGTCAAGCTCGCTGACCGGCTTCACAACATGCGCACGATCAAGGCGATGCGCCCGGAGAAGCAGGCTCAAAAAGCGCGTGAGACGATGGACATCTTCGCGCCGCTTGCGGGGCGCATGGGGATGCAGTGGATGCGCGACGAGTTGGAGGACCTTGCGTTTCGGGTTCTCAACCCCGACGCGCGCTCGTCGATCATCCGTCGCTTCATCACGCTCCAAAAAGAAACCGGCGATGTCATCAAGAAGATTACGGCCGACATCGAGACCGAGTTGGAAAGGGCCGGAATCGAGGCCGAAGTCTTTGGTCGCGCGAAAAAGCCCTATTCGATCTGGCGCAAGATGCAGGAAAAGGATCAGGGGTTTTCTCGGCTTTCCGATATCTACGGGTTCCGGATCCTGTGTGCGACCGAGGCTGAATGCTACGGCGTGCTTGGTGCCATTCACCAGCGCTGGCGTGCGGTGCCGGGCCGGTTCAAAGACTACATAAGCCAGCCAAAATCGAACGGGTATCGCTCGATTCATACGACCGTCTCGGGCCGGGATGGCAAGCGGGTCGAGGTTCAATTTCGTACTCGCGCGATGCATGAAGTGGCCGAAACGGGGGTCGCGGCCCATTGGTCCTACAAGGACGGCGAACGCGCCGAAAACCCCTTTGCCGTGGATCCGGCGAAATGGATTGCGTCCCTGACCGAACGGTTTGACGGCGAGGACGATCACGACGCGTTTCTAGAGCATGTGAAGCTTGAGATGTACGCAGACCAGGTCTTCTGCTTCACACCGAAAGGGGACGTGGTTTCCTTGCCCCGCGGTGCGACGCCACTCGATTTTGCTTACGCGATTCATACGCGGATTGGGGACAGTTGCGTTGGCGCCAAGATCGATCAGATCCGGGTTCCCCTGTGGACGCGCCTAAAAAATGGTCAGTCGGTCGAGATCATGACAGCCGAAGGACAGCGACCGCAGGCCACATGGATCGACATTGTGACGACCGGCCGAGCCAAGGCCGCAATCCGACGAAGCCTTCGCGAAGAAGATCGCGCGCGCTTCGTCAAGCTCGGCCGCGAATTGGTGCGGGTGGCATTTGATCATGTCGGCAAGAAACCAACAGACAAAGCACTCCGCACCGCCGCCAAAGCCCTGAACCTGCGAGGTGCAGAAGAGTTGTTGGCCGATGTGGGCGCCGCCGAATTGACGGCGCGCGCCGTGATTGAAGCGCTTTATCCCGACATTTCCGAAAAACAGGGCGAAGAAATCGACGCGGCGCGCGCGATCGTGGGGCTGGAGCCCGACGAAGCCTTTCGCTCGGCTGGCTGTTGTCAGGCGGTTCCGGGCGAGCGGATCGTAGGGGTCAAGTACCGGGGTCGCGGGGTTATGGTGCACGCGATTGACTGCGAGGCGCTTGTTGAATTTGAGGACCAGCCGGATCGTTGGGTCGACCTTCATTGGCATTCGGGCACCCACTCCCCCGTCCATTCTGTCAGCTTTGATCTGACCATTTCGAACGATGCCGGGGTCTTGGGTCGCATCTGCACCGTCATTGGTGAGCAAAAAGCCAACATCTCGGATCTTCATTTCCGCGACAGAAAACCGGACTTCTATCGCCTTATTGTCGATGTAGAACTACGTGATATCGAGCACTTGCATGCCGTCATGCTCGCGCTCGAGGCGGAAAGCGATGTCGCGTCGATAACCCGGTATCGCGATCTGGAACGCAAACCCTAGTCGAAGGCAGGTGTCTTGGTCTTCAAACGCCGCAATCCCCGGACATGGATCCGGTCGGCAGTCGAACTGATCTATCCGCGCGGCGGGTGGAGCAGGGCGTTGCGGTATATCACTTTGCGTTTGCGCCGTTTGCCTGATCCCGCTCACAAGATCAGCCGGGGTATTGCGATCGGCGTTTTCACCTCGTTCACGCCGTTCTATGGGTTTCATTTCATGCTGGCGGCGGCTTTGGCTTGGGTCCTGCGCGGCAACATTCTTGCGGCCTTGTTGGCGACCTTCATCGGGAACCCGCTCACGTTTCCGATCTTTGCCTCGATAGCGGTTGAGTTGGGCACGCTGATCCTTGGTTTGCCGAATGTGCCGCTGCCCGAAGTGGTCAAGGCCTTCAGCCAGGCCTCGGTCGAGCTTTGGCGCAATTTCATGGCGATATTCTCACCGGCACCGACCGAGTGGGCCAGCCTTGGTAAGTTCTTCCAGCTGATCTTCTTGCCTTATTTGGTGGGTGGAATTGTCCCGGGTATCCTGATGGGTCTTGCGGCGTACTATTTATCTATGCCTGCAATCACGGCCTACCAACGCCGTCGCTTGCGGATCCTCGAGAAGAAGCTGGAGCGCGCGCGCGAAGCAGACCGGGTTGCAAAGGCGGCCAAGCCGGGCGAATAGTCCTGCGCTGGAGGATTTAGCGATGTATGTCGGACCGTTACGCCTTGGGGTAAACATCGACCACGTAGCCACCGTGCGCAATGCGCGCGGCGGGAACGTTCCTGATCCGATCCGTGCGGCCAAAATCGCTGAAGAGGCTGGTGCGGACGGGATTACAGCGCATTTGCGTGAGGACCGCCGTCACATTTCGGATGCCGATATCGAAGGTTTGATGGAGTCTCTGGAGTTGCCGCTCAACTTCGAGATGGCAGCGACTGATGAGATGCAACGCATCGCGCTTCGCCACACCCCCCATGCGGTCTGCATCGTGCCCGAAAAGCGCGAAGAGCGCACGACCGAGGGCGGGCTTGAAGTGGCCCGGGACGAAAACCGTCTGGCCCATTTCATTGCACCTTTGCGGGATGCAGGGTGCCGCGTGTCGATTTTCATCGCCGCAGAACAGCGACAGATCGAAGCGGCCGCGCGCATTGGCGCCGAGGTTATCGAGCTTCACACAGGCGCCTATTGCGAATTCCATGCAGAAGGGGATTTCGCGGCCCGCGATGAAGAACTCAAGAAGATGGTCGACATGGCCGCTCTGGCGCATTCATTGGGGTTAGAGGTCCATGCCGGACATGGTCTGACCTACGAGTCCGTCGGCCCGGTCGCAGCGATCAAGGAGCTCGTCGAGTTGAACATCGGACACTTCCTGATCGGTGAGGCGATTTTCCTGGGTCTTGATCCCGCAATCCGGGAGATGCGCCGGATCATGGATGAAGCCCGCGCAAGCTGACGTTTAGTTCAGCTTGCCAGCCACGTTTTCTGATGTGCCATCTGGATTGCGGCCATAGGATTGATCCGTAACACCACGGCTTTCGCCAGCAGTCACGCAATTGCCCATCGGGTAGACCGTCGCAGGCGTGTCAAATCCAAAGCCTGGTGGTTGGGGTGGGAATGTCCCGCGACAGACTTCGGTATCTGAGGACCGTGCGCCAACGGCCAAACCGTATTGGAACGTGACGATGACGTAGTGCGGGCTGGTGCCGTACCGCAGAACGCGAAACTCGTCATCGTCCGGATTGGACGTATCACGATAGACGTATTCAACCTGCGCGCCTTCGCGAACCTTTTGGGTCGGATTTCCCCAACGCGTCACGAAGGCCGTCTCGGTGGTCACGCCGGGCTCCACGCTTGCCATCATCGCCAGACGAACCGGGAACTGCTCGGCAACTTCGGTGTTGTAAGCCAACCCACCACATCCGGCGAGCAACAAGGGGAGTAACAGGATTAAGCGCATTCGACGCCGGGGCTCCTCATCGGGGACGCGAATTCCATAACGGGCATGTCTGAGGATTTGGTTATCTTGCTATCGACCGCGCAGGACGCGATAGAAGGGCATGATCCTTGGCGTCGGCACAGACCTTTGCAATATCGAGCGCATTGAGCGGACGCTCGAACGCTTTGGCGACCGTTTTCGCAATCGCGTTTTTACAGACATCGAACAAGCCAAGGCCGAGCGCCGAGCCGACACGCCGGGGACTTATGCCAAACGCTGGGCCGCGAAAGAGGCGTGCTCCAAGGCGCTGGGCACGGGCCTACGCATGGGGATCGCATGGAAAGACATGGCCGTGCGCAACTTGCGAACCGGTCAGCCCGTGATGGAAGTGACAGGGTGGGCCAAAGAACGGCTCACAGAGATGACCCCGGCAGGCCACGAAGCCATCATACATGTCACCCTGACCGATGATCACCCTTGGGCACAGGCGTTTGTTGTTATCGAGGCCCGCCCGTTGACAGGTATGGAATTGCCGTGACAGTGTCTGGGTAAGCAAAAGGAGCAATTGAATGAGCGCGACTAATATCGACCCGTCCAAGTTGTTGGGCTTCAAACTCATGGTGGCTGAAGCGCAAGCAAATGCCGCGATTGGAATAAAATCCGGCGGCAAGATTGGCTCGAAAGAGGGCAAGTCTGGCTTCAAGGCCGGCGTCAAAGCTGGCAAAGTCGACAAGATCGGCGCGATGCAAGGCAAAGTCAGCCTGCGTCCGGTTTAAGAGTAGGCCGCGCCTTGCGCGCCTGAAACGGATTTCCAAAAATGGCGGAAATTGATTTGAGCGCGTTCGCCCCTTCGGGCGAGCGCGCTGCATTTCTGGACGCGCGGTTCCACCAAGAACTGGCGGCAAGCTTGGACCATCTGGCCGAGGCATGTACCGGCGACGACCCTCTTGCAGCATCTCTTGCCGAAGCGGCTAAGGGTTTGGATCGCGACCGGCGTGTGCAGCCGCTTTTCTTCAAGACTTATTTTGAGATTGCTCAGGCGCTCCTCGATGATGATCTGGCATTGGCGCGAACGCTGTCACAGCGTTTGACGGGATTGCCAGATCGCTCGACGATGCGCCAAATCCATGCATTTGGCGATGGCAGCGCCGTTGCTTTGGAAGACGCGCTCAAACGGGACGGAGACGTGGCATTGGCCGCTGTTCCCGAAAAAGTGGCCAAAGCGTTCTCCGCGCTTCTGGACGAAGGCTTCTCGATGATGGAGAGCGCGATCCCGGGATTGCATGCGGAGATAAACGAGACCGTACGCGAAGTGCTTTTGGCGCACGCACCAAGCGGAGTGGATTTCGAATTCGACGGTGCCTCCCACTATCAATTCTGGGGACTTCTGATGCTGAACCCCAAACATCACAAGACGCCCTTGGCCTGCGTTGAGGTTTTGGCCCATGAGGCATCTCACTCACTGCTCTTTGGGCTGACGATCGAAGAACCTTTGGTTTTCAATACAGACGACGAGCTTTACGAGTCTCCCTTGAGGTCGGACCCACGGCCTATGGATGGGATTTATCATGCGACCTACGTCTCCGCTCGCATGGCCTGGGCGATGGAGCGGATGGCTGATGCGTTGTACGGTGACGAGCGCGACTGGGCCCTGGATGCCGCCCGCCGGGATCGCGAGAACTTTGCCAAGGGGATTGGAACTGTGCAGCGCTATGGGCGCCTGTCTGACACGGGCTCTGCGATCATGGCAGCCGCCCAAGAGGCAATGGCCTCTGCTTGACTTGGAACGCGCGTCCAATCATGTAGCGCGGGACAGTTGGAAGGCAGGGCAATGGCAAAAGCGGAAAAGTCGGAAAACCCGATTATCGAAACGATCAAGACGGTGTTCTGGGCGCTGGTGATTGCCGGGATCTTTCGGACGGTCTTCTTTCAGCCATTCTGGATTCCGTCCGGTTCGATGAAAGACACGCTCCTGATCGGCGACTTCCTTTTCGTCAACAAGATGGCCTATGGCTATTCCTATGCGTCCTGTCCCGCCTTCCGCATGATACCCGGTGTCGGGGCGGATGATGTCTGTTTCTTTCTGGATGGCGACAACACGCGCCTGATGGGATCCGAGCCTGAACGCGGAGACGTCGCGGTCTTCGTGCACCCGCGCACGGGCGAGGATTTCATCAAACGCGTCGTCGGCCTGCCGGGCGATCGCATGCAGATGATTGGTGGCGTCTTGCACATCAATGGCACCGCTGCGCCGCAGGCACCTGCTGGTACGTTCGAAGAAATCTTCGAGCCCCAAGGCGCGCTCGGACGCCGCCCGCTGTGCAAAGGCGGGGCCATCGGCCTGGGGGCGGTCTGTGAAAAAGACAAGTTCATTGAGACATTGCCGGGCGGCGCCACTCACTCGATCCTGAACGTCGGCAATGGGCCAGTGGACAACACAGGCATCTATGCAGTGCCCGAAGGCCACTACTTCATGATGGGCGACAACCGCGACAATTCGGACGACAGCCGCGGCGGTGTCGGCTTTGTGCCTTACGAAAACATCGTGGGCCGCGCCGACCGCATCATGTTCTCGTCCGCGGGCCGCTCGCTGTTCTATTTCTGGACATGGCGCGGCGACCGCTTCTTCAAGGCTATCGAATGAAGCTTTCGGGTGAGCTGACGGCGTTTTCGCAGCGGCTCGGCCATCGCTTTGCCTCGCCCGACCTCCTGGTGCGGTCCCTGACCCATGCGTCGATTTCCAGTGCGACGCGCCCTGACAACCAACGACTTGAGTTTCTGGGCGACCGCGTTCTGAACCTGATCATTGCCGAGGCGTTGTTCCAGCAGGACCCTGAAGCAAGCGAAGGTCAGCTTGCACCTCGGTATAACGCGTTGATCCGCAAGGAAACATGCGCCGAAATCGCGCGCGAAATCGATCTCGGCGCGGTCATGAAACTCGGGCGCTCCGAAATGAAAACCGGGGGGCGTAAGAAGGTGGCGATGCTGGGCGACGCGATGGAGGCGGTGATCGCTGCGATTTATCTCGACGCCGGGCTCGAGGCCGCGCGGTCCGTCGTCCTGACCCTTTGGGGCGCGCGTATCGAGACCGTAGAAACCGACGCGCGCGACCCGAAATCCGCGCTTCAGGAATGGGCACAGGCGCGCGGCCTTGCGCCACCGGACTACATCGAAGTGGCCCGAACCGGCCCCGATCATGCCCCTCTTTTCACAATCGAAGTTTCGCTTGCCTCAGGCGAAACGGCGCGCGCGCAGGCGGCTTCTAAACGCAATGCCGAACGCGACGCGGCAAACGCCCTTCTCAAAACACTGGAGTCCAAATGAGTCAGCTTCTTCATCTGGCCCGAAATATCCCGGGGGGTCTGGGGGGCTGGTCCCCCAGCGGGCACCGACCATGACCACGCGCGCCGGTTTTGTTGCCCTCATTGGCGAGCCTAATGCGGGTAAGTCCACGCTCTTGAATGCTATGGTCGGAGCCAAGGTTTCGATCGTGACCCACAAGGTGCAAACCACGCGCGCGCGGATCCGTGGCGTCGCGATGGAGGGTCAGTCCCAGATCGTGTTCATCGACACGCCGGGCCTGTTCAAGCCTCGCCGACATCTTGATCGCGCGATGGTCGCCGCCGCCTGGACGGGTGCGGCGGACGCAGACCTCGTGGTTCTCCTTGTGGAGGCGCATCGCGGCATCACACCAGGCGTCGAAGCCATCCTGGATGGCCTGCAAAACCGCGGCGGCGATGCATCGGTCCTTCTGGCGATCAACAAGATCGACAAGGTCGAGGCACCCGTTCTGCTGGGTTTGACCGAAGAATTGAACAAGCGTTTCGCGTTTGATGAGACCTTCATGATCTCTGCCGAGCGCGGGCACGGCGTTCCCGCACTGAAAGAGCATCTGGCCAAACGTTTGCCCGAAGGGCCCTTGCTCTATCCCGAAGATGAAATCTCGGATCTGCCCATGCGGATGCTCGCGGCCGAAATCACGCGCGAAAAGCTTACCCTGCGGCTCCATCAGGAGTTGCCCTACCAACTCACGGTCGAGACCGAGAATTGGGAAGACCGGGATGACGGGTCGGCGCGGATCGACCAGATCGTCTATGTCGCCCGTGACGGCCATAAGGGGATCGTCCTTGGAAAAAAGGGCGAAACGATCAAAGCCGTTGGTCAGGCCGCCCGCGTCGACATAGAGGAAATGATTGGCCGTCGTGCGCACCTGTTCCTCCAAGTGAAGGTACGACCCGGTTGGTTGGAAGAGGCTGAACGCTACCGCGAAATGGGCCTCGACTTTTCGGACGGGAAGGCGTGAGCCGACTGGCAACCGGTATCTGGGTGGCCGCCTATCGCGCTCGGCTCGAAGCGGCCGGGATCCCGGCCTATGTGACCGCCAAGGGCGATGCGACGGCGGGCGCGGTTCTGGTCAAGCTGGCGACGTTGGATGGTAAGGCCGTGCTTTATCAGCGCAGCATTGATTTGACGACCGGCGCAAGGGCTTGGGTGATCCTCAGTGAAGGGGCCGAGGCCGATGTCGACGCGGCGGCTGCGCGACAACGCGAATTTGACCCTGACCTTTGGGTGATCGAGATCGAAAGCAGGGATGGCCGCCATCTTCTGGATGAGGATGGGTTGGCCGACGGCTGAACATGGTCGGCCCTACGGGCCGGTTGGGAGGCGCTGCCTCCCTTGCCCCACCGGGATATTTGGGGCCAGATGAAGGAACCGGAGAGCGTTTCGAGGGCAGATGGACTGGCGCGACGAGGGGATCATTCTGGCGGTGCGCCGCCATGGCGAGACCGCCGCAATCGTCGATGCCCTAACGGCTGAACATGGACGTCATGCGGGCGTTGTTCGGGGAGGGGCGTCGCGCAAGATGGCGGCGATGCTTGAACCGGGCAGCGGGGTTGCGCTGAATTGGCGTGCGCGACTGGATGATCACATCGGTGTCTATGCCGTCGAGCCGGTCAAAAGCCGGGCCGGACTATTGGCGGACCGGGATGCTTTGGCCGCTTTGAATGCCGTAGTCGCCTTGCTTTCCCGCGTTTTGGCGGAACGAGAGCCGCACCCGGCGCTCTATCACCGCACTGTCGCTCTTCTTGATATGGCAGAGGAAAACGCACATTGGCCGCTCGCCTATGTCCGATGGGAACTGACCCTTCTTGAAGAGTTGGGGTTTGGTCTGGACTTGGCATCCTGCGCCGTCACCGGTGCAACTGAAGGGTTGGAATACATCTCTCCGCGCACCGGGCGGGCCGTCACCGCTGCGGGCGCGGGTGATTACAAGGATCGTCTTTTGCCGTTTGCGCCCGCGTTAGTCGGGCGAGGCGATGGACACCGTGAGGCCGTTTTGGAAGCGCTGCATGTCACCGGGCATTTCCTCAATGACCGCGTCGCGCATGAATTGCGCGACGGCGCCTTGCCTGAGGCGCGCGGACGACTGCTGGATCGCCTCGCGCGCCGCAGTGATTAGCTCGCTTTGCGATGCGCCCATCCGCGGCGCCATTCAGCGTGGGACGGGTGCCCAAAGTGAAAAGGGTTGGATGTGCTTGCGAACCCATCGGCCGCGGCAAGTGCGCCAAGTTCGAATGGGGTGGCCTCGGGCGCGGAATTCACGGCCGCACGGTTCTGGTTTGCGGCCTTTTCACGGGCGCCAAAGTGCCAGCCAAACTCCCAATCCGCAAAATGTCCGCTTCCAGCCGTGTAGGGATTTGCGGATGCGGGTTTGCCCGCTTCGCCGGCTTTGCGCCCGGCTTTGAAGGCGGGTGTGTTCTTGATCAGTCCCATCGCAGTGCGAAACATGTATGTCTTCCTTGTTGAGCGTTTTCTTGAGCTTGAAGAAAGCGCTGGAGGGACGGATGGAAAGAGCCCTTTTGTCGCGGTCGCCTGCGACAAAATGGTTTGGGTCCATGGGTTTGACGGCTAGAGGTCTTTGCCAGCTTGCGCTTCGCCCAGACGCATGCGCGCATTTGCGCCAAGCCATGTGGCCGGTGCAGGCGGTAGGCGCACGGGATCTTCTGCTCTGGTCATCGCTTGCAAAAGGTCGCTTTCGACGCCGCTGGCCAGTTCCGCGGCAAGCATGCCTGCAAGCGTGCCCTTGGCGGTGCCCAAACCATTCTGACAACAGGCGGAATAAAGGCCCGGTTCGAGCTCCCTGATGATCTGAACACTGTTGCGCGACAGGCAAAGGCGACCGCCCCAGCGATGCTCCATTTCGACTCCGTTGAGCATGGGAAAACGGGCGGCAAAGGCGCGGTCGTGGTCGCGCCCGACAGAAACAATGCGCGCAGGCGTCACTTCCATTTTGGGGTCAAGGGTAAAGCGGTTACGAATGACGATGCGATCGCCGCCGGTCCCCGAAACGCGCCGCACCGTTGTGCCCATCGGGTGGGCCGGAGTGACGCCCCAGTTCGGGTCGCCGCCAAGACGGCCCACTTCGGCTTCCGTCAGTGCACGTGTCATCGAGGCGTAGGTGAAGACATGCAGCAAGCGGTTGGTGAAATGGCCAAAGCTGGCAAGATGGCCGTTTACGGCAAGGATGACCTTTGGCGCGCTGACAGACCCTTTTGGCGTGGTCGCGCGCCAGGTTTGGCCGGAGCGGGACAGTTCGGTGACGGGTGAGTTTTCGTGGATCAGGACGCGGTTGGAACGCAACCCGTTTGCGACGCCGCGCACAAAGGAGGCGGGTTGAATAATTGCCGTGCCCGGCGTGAAAAGTCCGCCTTTGTAGTACGTCGTCCCGGTGATGCGCTCCATCTCGGCGGCATCCAGAAGTTCGTTCTCTTCTCCTATCGCATTGAGATGCTTTGAGTATTCGGCGTTGAGCTTCATTCCCTTGGTGCTGGCCGCCGCATTGATCTTACCGCATGGATTGAAGGCCTCAGCACCTAGACCAAAGGTTTGTACCGCCTCTTGGGCAAATGCGATCCCGGCGCGATTGGTGTTGATTTCGTGTGTGTGATCTCCCGCAGCGGCATAGTCGTTGTGGGACAGGTCGTGGGGCAAATCGATCATGAAGCCCGAATTGCGCCCGGCGGGGCCGTCTGCGATGCGCGTGGCATCAAGGACGGTGATCCGGTCGCCTTCGTGAAGCTGCGACAGGCGCAATGCGGCGGCGAGTCCGGCAAAGCCCCCACCAATAACGAGCCAGTCCGAGGTCGTATCTGCCTCAAGAGGCGTTGCCGGCTCCGGCTTCGGCAAGAGCCGGTTCCATCCGGCAGGGCCAGGGTCCTTGGGCAGCCGGGAAACTTTCATGGAAGCGACAGCTGGGTCATGCGGCCGCCGTCGATAGTCCAGACCTGACCGGTGACAAACGCGGCTTCGGGGGAAGCAAGCCAGACGATCAGGCGGGCGACGTCCTCGTGGCTACCTGTGCGGCGCAGCGGGTGGATCGAGCCGATCTCAGCACGAAACTGGGCCGGGTCAGGCATGCTTTCGATGAAGTCTTCGTTCAGGCGCGTGTCGATCCAACCTGGGGCAACCGCATTACAGCGCACACCGTCAGGCCCGTGATCGACCGCGACCGCTCGGGTCAGGCCATGCAGGCCCGCCTTGGAGGCGCCATAGGCCGGATGGCGCGGGTTATTCCCAAGCCCTTCGATGGAGCCGACGTTGACGATCGACCCCTTGGACGCCCGCAACAGGGGCATGGCGTGGCGGATCAACAGGAACGGAGCGGTGAGGTTGACCTGAAGCTGAAGGTGCCAGTCGTCGAGCGAGGTCTCTTCGACGGTGCCTTCCCGCATGACGCCGGCGTTGTTCACAAGGATGTCGAGTGCGCCGGCTTTGGCGGTGATCTGAGCAATCACGGCTTCGGGCGAGGAAGGGTCGGCAAAGTCAGCCGCAATGGTCTCGAACTCGGACGAACCGCGCTGGGCGGCGAAGACGCGCGCGCCACGTTCAGCCAGAAGGGCCGCCGTTGCAGCCCCCATGCCCGAAGATGCACCGGTGACAAGCGCGGTTTTGCCCGCAAGATCCTTCATCCGACCGGCTTCCCACCGTTGACCTCGACGAGCGCTCCACAGATGTAACGCGCGGCATCCGAGGCAAGGAAAGTAACAACGTCGGCAATGTCTTCCGGCTCCGCGATCCGCCCCAGTGGAACGCTCGCATTTAGTTCCGCGATCCCATGTTCGGCATCCAAGCCGCGGGTTTCAAAACCGGTGCGGATCATCGGCGTATTCACTTCGTTCGGGCAGACCGCGTTGACGCGGATGCCGTCGCCCGCGTGGTCACGGCCCAGGCATTGGGTCAGTGAGGCAAGCGCGGCCTTGGACATGACATACAGTGGATGGTTTGGGCCCGGGTGCACCCCCCAGCAGGACGCCGTGTTGACGATCGCTCCACCGCCTGCGGCTGCCAGGATAGGAATGGCCGCGCGACAGATACGTGTCGGCGCTTCAACATTCACCGCCAGGGTCAGCGCTATATCAGCATCCGTCGCTTCGGTGATTTTGCCGCGTGTGATGACGCCAGCGTTGTTGATGACGATATCGAGGCGCCCGAGGGCGTCTCGTGCCGCCGCAGGTAACGCGTCGCAAAAGGCTCTGTCCGTAAGGTCGCCCGGCAGATGAGCATCAGCGTCCAGCGAAGCGGTTTCGCGGTCGCTGACCGCGACCCGGGCGCCCTCGTTACGAAAGGCTTGCGTGATCGCGCGCCCGATGCCGCCAGCGGCACCGGTGACAAGGACGGATTTGCCCTCAAAACGCATCAGAATTCCTGATTCAGAGCGTCGGCGGCGGGGATTTCGCGTTCGCGGCGCGCGATATAGGCCAGAAGCTCTTCGTTTTTGGCATCGTCCAGTTTGGGTTCTTCGTAGTCGGCGAGAAGGGCTTTGGCGTGGCGCAGCGCGCGCTCGGTGATTTCAACCGAGCCTTCGGCGGCCCATTGCTCGATCGAGTTGTTGTCAAACATCTCGGGCATGAAGAAGGCGCGTTGGAAGTTTTCGAGCGTGTGGGGGTGGCCGAGGTAATGGCCGCCGGGGCCGATGTCGGCGACGGCAGCAAGAGCTTCGTCAAAGTCATCCCAGCGGATGCCTTCGGCCATGCGGTAGCCCATGGCGCACATTTCGGCATCGACCACGAATTTGGCGATGGAGCAATGCATGCCCGCCTCGTTCCAGCCCGCCGAGTGCCACATGTAATTGGCACCGGCCATAAGGACGGCGTTCATGGTCATGGCGGATTCGTAGCCTGCTTGGGCGTCGAATGTTTTCGCGCCACCCAGCGTGTTGGAGGTGCGCCAGGGGACTTCGTAGAAGCGGGCCATTTGGCCAATCATGAAGTTCATGAGGCTGATTTCGGGGGTGCCCGCCATGGGGGCGCCGGACTTCATGGACACCGTCGAAAGGTAGTGGCCATAAATCGCGGGCGTGCCTTTGCGGATCACTTGTGTGTAGGCCAAGGCAGAGAGGGCTTCGGCGTTGAGTTGCGCGACCGTGGGCGCGACGGAGGCGGGCGTGTTCGCGCCGCCCAGCACGAATGGCGAGCAGAGAACGGGCTGATTACGCTTGGAAAACGCGCGCATCGCCCCGAGCATTGTTTCGTCCCAGACCAGCGGCGAGTTGCCGTTGCAATTGCCGGTGACGACCGGGTGAGTTTCCATGAAGTCTTCGCCAAAGAGGATCGCGCACATCTCCATGACGTCTTCGGCGTTCTTGGGGCTGGTGGTCATGCCCATGAACGTCTTGTCGGAGTGTTTCATCGAAGAGTAGGTGATGCGCAGGTGGCGTTGGCTGATCGGGTGGTCGTAGGGCTCGACGATGTGGTGCGCCGACGAGTGGATCGCGGGCAGCATGTGGCTGAGCTTATGGAAATTGGCGAGGTCGTCGAGCGTGGGGTTGCGGCGGACGTCGTCGAGGTCGCGCAGGTAGGGGGCGCCGGTCATCGGGACGAAGATTGCGTGATCCTTACCGAAGGGCAGGGTATTGGCCGGGTTGCGGGCGTGGTAGGTGAAGGTTTCGGGGATCGTGGCGATCAGCTCGCGCACAAGGCCGCGGTCGAGGTAGACCATCTCGCCCACGACCTTTGCGCCCGCGCGTTTCCAGTCTTCGAGTGCAATGGGATCGCGGAACATCACACCGACGTTTTCGAGGATATGCATGGAGGCGGCGTCGATGCGCTCGATCTGGCTTTGGTCCATGGGCTCGGTCAGGGGCAGGCGGCGCTTAAGCGCGGGGAGCATTGCGGTGTCGCGGGTCTGGCGGACGGCCTTGCGGGCGCCGCGGCCGCGGCGGACCTTTCCTTCGGCTTCGACGGTCATGGACGGGCCCTCATGGCGGCGGTCATGTCGGTGAGCGCCTGTTTGATGGTGGGTTCGAGATCGATATCTCTGAGTGCATCGAGCATCGCCCGATTGAGTGTCTTGGGGTATGTCAGCCCTGCGCGGCTCTCGGCCAAGGAGCCGGGGAGGGCAGAGAGATAGCTGGCGGTGAGGGCCTGAGTGTAGGCCTCGGCGTCGCCTTCGGCGCCGGTCTCGGCGGCGAGCCATTCGGAGGTCGCGATGAGGCTTGAGAGGGCGGCGGTGAGGATGGTGGAGGCGGAGAAGTAAGCGGTGAGGTCGGCCTCTCGCTCAAGGGGGATGACAGGGTTCTTGTCGCCAAAAAGAGCGGCCATGGGGCTGGTTGCCGGGAAGACCGGAAGGGGGCAGCCGCCGTGCTCGATATGGCCCAGAGGAATGGTGAGCGAGATGTCGGTGGCCGGCGCGGTGGCGGTGGATATCTGTGCGACCGTGGGTCCGGCCATGGCGGAGACGATGCGGTGATCGGGGCGGAAGGTTAGGTCTTTGACCACGTCCTCCCAGACGCCGGGGCGGAGGGTGAGGAAGACCACGTCCGCGGCGTCTAGGACGCCCTGATTTGGGGCTATGGCGATGCCATGACTGGCGGCGAGGGCGGCAGCAGTTTCGGCGTTGCGCTCGGAGACGGTCACGGTGTGGCCATCCCGGGTCAGCGCGCGTGCCATCGGAGCGGCGATATGGCCGGTGCCGAGGAAGCCTATGCGCATGGGAGGTCCCTATGACAAAGGGCAGCGCACGGCACGTGGGGCGGGAAGCAAAGCGCCCGCCCCGGTGGGGCGTGACGGGCGCTGCCCGCCGTTGCCGCCGGGCGAGGCTTTTTTTCAAAGCTCACCCCAAATTATCCCCATCTCTCGGATCGGTCAGGTCGATCCATATGGTTTTGAGCTCGGTATATTGGTCATGGGCCGCCAGCCCGTTGTCCCGCCCGCCGAAGCCCGATTGCTTGTAGCCGCCGAAAGGGGTAGCGGCGTCGCCCTCGCCGTAGCAGTTGACCGTCACGGTGCCCGCGCGGATTTCGCGGGCGGCACGCATGGCGGTGCGGACGTTCGAGGTGAAGACGCTGGCGGCGAGGCCGTAGTCGGTGTCGTTGGCGAGCTGAAGGGCTTCGTCGGTCGAGGCGACTTCGATGACGCTGAGGATGGGGCCGAAGATCTCTTCTCGGGCTTTGACGTCCGTCTTGGCGACCTCGTAGATTTTCGGCGTGATGTAAGGGCCGTCGGCGCTGTCGCCTTTGTCGAGGTAGCCTGCGACTTTTGCGCAATGCTCGGCATCGATCAGCGCGCCGAGGTGGTTGGCTGGATCCAGCGGGTCGCCGGTTTTCCAGTCGCGCAGGCGCGCCGTGATGTGCTCCATCAGCGGGGCTTTGACGTCCTTTTGGACGATCAGGCGCGAGGCGGCGGAGCAGTTTTCGCCCATGTTCCAGAAGGCGGCGTTGACGACGTGGTCTGCGACGTGGTCGAGGTTCTCGGCATCGGCGAGCACGACGGCAGGATTCTTGCCGCCGCATTCGAGGGTGACTTTTTTGAGATTGCTGTCGGCGGCATAGCGCAGGAAGCGTCGCCCGGTTTCGGTTGAGCCGGTGAAGGTGACCATGTCGACGTCCATGTGGCGGCCAAGGGGCTCGCCGACGCTCGGGCCGTCCCCCGGCAGGACCTGGAAGACGCCACGCGGGATGCCGGCCATGTGGGCGATTTCGGCCATGCGGAGCGCGGTCATTGACGTCTGTTCGGCCGGTTTGACGATGATCGAGCAGCCGGCGGCCAGGGCCGGGGCGATTTTCCAGGCGAGCATCAGGAGCGGGAAGTTCCAGGGCAGGATGGCGGCGACCACACCGATGGGCTCGCGCACGATCATCGAGATCGCGTCGTCTCCGGTGGGGCCGACCTGATCGTAGAGCTTGTCGATGGCCTCGGCATGCCATTTGATCGTGTGGATCGTCTCGGGGATGTCGATGGTTTCGCAGTCGCGGATCGGTTTGCCGCTCTCGAGGCTTTCCATGACGGCCAGTTCGCGGCGGCGGCGGGTGATCAGTTTGCAGAAACGGATGAGGACGTCTTTGCGGCCCGACGGGTGGAGCTTCGACCAATGGCCTTGCTCGAAGGCCTCGCGTGCCTTTTGGACCGCGAGGTCGACGTCCTCGGCGCTGGCGGTGGCGATGGTGGTCAGCGTCTCGCCCGTGGCCGGGTTGAGGGTGGGCATTTTGGCCCCGGTGCCGGGGCGGAATTTGCCGTCGATGTAAGGCGATGCGGGCAGGTCGAGGTCGGCGGCGATGGCGGCGTATTCGGCGCGGGTGAGGAGGTCGGTCATGTCAGGTCGTCCCGTGCGGGGCCAAGGTGGGATCGGAGTGCCCGGGCAGGGAGCAAAGGGGCGTCAGCCCCGCCCTGCCAGCGCCGGACCGGCCCCGTGGGCCGGCGCTCTGGCTATCGTATGTGCGTCGTTCGGACGGATGATGTGCTTGGCTGGCATAAAGCGCGCCGATTAGAGCGGGCATGCGCCGCCCCCCGGTCCGGCGCTGGAAGGGCTGCGCGCTCATGATCCGGCCTCTATGGCTTTGACGGCCACGTCCATGGTGCGGATCACCTCTTCGAGCTCGCGGCGTTGATCTTTGTTCAAGGGTTGCAAGGGTTTGCGAGGCGGACCGGCATCGATGCCGCGCATGGTCAGACCGTGCTTGATGCATTGGATAAAGGCGCCGCCCTGTTCGAGGACGCGCATCAACGGCAGCATCGCGGACATGATCGCGCGGCCCTTGGTGAAGTCTCCTTCGACCCGGCAGGCCCGCCAGAGAGCGATGTGCGCTTCGGGGGCGAAGTTCGATCCGGCGCAGACCCAGCTTTTGGCACCCCATGCGAAGAACTCGAGCGCCTGGTCGTCCATGCCACAGGAGAGCGCGATATGCGGGTAGTCGCGGGCCAGCATGTGGAGGCGGTTGGGGTCGCCGGACGACTCCTTGATGGCGCAGAAGTTGGGAGAGCGGCCCAGCCGGTCGAGGCACTCTTCATCCATGTTGACGCTCATCCGCCCCGGATAGTTGTAGAGCATCACCGGTAGGTTCGCCGCGCGATCCACGGCGAGCGCATGCAGTGCGATCTCTCGGCCCGTCGGATAGGCGTAGGGAGGCGTTGCAATCAGGAGGGCGTCGGCACCAGCATCCACCGCGGCCTTGGCAAACAGGACGCTGTCTTCGGTGCGCATCGCGCCCGTGCCCACGATCATCCGGACGCGGTCGCCGATCAGGGCTTTGGCCCGCGACATCATTTCGATGCGCTCTTCAGTGGACTGGGCATAGTACTCGCCCGTCGTTCCTGCGACGATGATGCCGTGCACGCCTGCATTCACCAGATGCTCGACCGTGGCTTCAAGGGCCGCCTCGTTCAGCGTGAAATCGTCGTGATACGGCGTCACGAGGGGCGTATAGATGCCGTCAAACTGCATGGGCGGTTCCAAATTCGAACGGGATCGGGTCGGGGCGGACGAAACGTTCCATCCGGTCGCGAGACAGATCCCAATGGGCGATGGTGATTTGCGCAGCGGACCCGGCATCGCGAGCCGCAAAAGCCTCGATCATGGCGTCATGCTGAGCGACGGCGGTGTCGATACGGCTGGCGTCCTCGGTGGTCTCGGGGCGGTAGAACGTTTGCGACAGGCGCGTGTGATCGATCAGCATGCGACTCAGGGACGCCATAAGATAGGGGTTCGCGGCCATTTCGCCGATGGCATGGTGAAATCGGTGGTTTTCAAGTGCGGCCTTCGCCGGGGTGTCGATGGCGCTGCGAAATCGGTCCTGGATCGCGCGGAGTCGGGTCAGGGCCGCCTCATTCGCATTCTCTGCCGCCTGGCGCGCGGTGGCGGCATAGATCAACGGCGCCGTCTGAAAGAAGGTCCGCATGCGGGGCAGGTCCATTGAGGCGACCGTGGCGCTGCGGTGGTCTTCAATCTCGATGAAGCCTTCGCCGGCCAAGCGCTGCAGGACCTCGCGGAAAGGCGTGCGCGAGATGCCGAATTCGGCTGCGGTGGACGTTTCATCCAGTGCCGTTCCTGGTGGAAGGCACAGCGTCAGGATGCGCGACTTGAGTGTGTCCAGACAGGTCTGCTTTGAGTTCGACATTTTTTGTGTTTCTTTTGTATACAAAAAAAATACAGACATTGCGGCAGAAGTAAAGATGAATCAGCTATCACTTGCGTCCCTTGAAGCTTGTTGGGGCGTAGCTTTGCCGCGCGTGTTCCTCGTCCCATCAGACCAAGAAAAGCAAACAGCTCATCCTTAGAGAGGGCGGCGTCCAAGCGCCTCCTCCAGCAAGGCGCGGACGGGTAGGCGCGCGCCGAGTCGTGTAATCAAAAGGAACATGCCCGCAACCTTGCGTTGGATATAAAGTAGATCCATTGGGATGGCGCCGGGCACGAACCCATCTTCGGCCAAGGCCTGTCCGCGCACTTGCATCTCCGAATTCAAATCCAACGAAGCAAAGTTGACAGTTTCAGTGCTCAAAAGTGCGGTGAACGCGATTTTGACCATTTCCATGATAGCCTGCCGGTGTCTATCCGGCATCTGCGGCGTGATCAGGGCCATATCCTCTGCCGCGGCAACAAGCGCGCCATCCTCTTCGTCAAGAGCGGCATTACTCAGCGCGCGCACAGCACTTAGACTGTCATGGCGCAAGTGACGCGTGGCACCAAAATCAAGCAGCACGATCCGATCAGTCGACGCATCATACCGATAGTTGGCGAAATTCGGGTCGGTTTGCATCAGGCCAAAACTGAAGAGTTCCTTCAACATCAAGCGAAGAAGCCGCTTGGACACGCGGTCACGAGTCGTTTGGTCCGCCTTGGTTAATTCTTCGATGGGTTCGCCGGTTAGATAGCTCATTGCAAGCACTGTCTCGGTCGAAAAATCCTGAGCGATCTGTGGCATGACGAACCCTGGTTCTGACCCGAGAGCCGTGCGAAACGCCTTCATGTGCGTCGCCTCCGTGCTGTAGTCGGCTTCTTCGGCAAGTTGCCGGCGCGCTTCGGTCAGGTAAGGGGCTATGTCAAAGCTCTTTGGCAAAAGCCCCGAAAGCCGGAGCAGGTGCCCGACATTCGTCACGTCGCTATCAATACTGCGACGAATGCCGGGGTACTGCACTTTTATGGCAAGTTCGCACCCGTCCTTGGTACGGGCTCGATGAACCTGTCCGATTGACGCTGCCGCGATGGGCCGGACGTGGAATTCGGCAAAGCGTCGGTGCCAATTGGGTCCCCATGCATCGTTCAGGACGCTTCGAAGCTGTTTGGGTGGCATATAGTCAGCATCCGCGCGCAGCCGACCAAGAATGTCAGCAAGTTCAGGTGGCAAGATTTCGCCGGTGTCCATCGACATCAATTGCCCAAGCTTCATGGCTGCGCCACGCATCCGAGCCAGTTCGTCCGTAATCCGACCGATATTCACTGGTGTCAAAAGTAGGTCGCGCGAACGTGGTCGTGTGCCGCTCGCCAGCTGACGCATGCCGCCTACGGCCATGTTTGTCGCTACGCCTGCAGTCATGGCGCCCATGCGTGCTGCCCGAGCCAAGCGGCCCTCTGGTACCGATATGCCGCGCGCACGCGAAACGTTATTGTCATCCATAACGTGGAGGTATGGGGCGGCGGCGCAAAATCAATCGAATCATAAGTAAACGTCACAATCGGGGTCAGCCGCCGTTAAGCCGCCGCGGTGTTCTATTGCCAAAACGGAACCGGAGGCCTCATTGGCGCGGCAAAATCGAGTGGACCCGTCCCAGTTTCTGCGACGATACGTGATCGGCTTGTTGCTGATCACGGTGTTCATCTTTGGCGCGCACAGCTTGCATATCTGGACCATTCGTCAAGGTGCTCTGGATCAAGAGGTGATCAATGTAAGCGGGCGCCAACGCATGCTGTCGCAACGAATCAGCTACATGGCGCACCGGTTCATGGAAACGGGAGGGGCACGTTACGAAGTGCTCCTGACTGAAAGCCTCGAACGTTTCGAATCTGGCCATGACTGGATTCTTGCCCGTGCGCTTCCTGGGCATCCTGAAATTCAGCCCTACTACTTCGATCCCGATGGCGTTGCGTTGGACAGGCAGTCTCGAGACTTTGTTTCGCTTGTCCGCAGTCTCTTCGTTGCGGGTCCCGGGACGGTGGAGTCCCTTGCGATCGCAGCTGAAATCGAAGCGATCG
Organism: uncultured Rhodobacterales bacterium; assembly: GCA_964638245.1. GTDB lineage: Bacteria > Pseudomonadota > Alphaproteobacteria > Rhodobacterales > Rhodobacteraceae > CAZWZG01. The sequence goes on along the minus strand of CAZWZG010000004.1, from coordinate 2,905 downwards.
CGCTCACCGATTTGCTTTGGGATCTCAATACCGCCGTCACACTTTTCGAAGAGTCGGCGAATGCTCGGATAGACCTGATCGAGCGGATCCAAGTTGCCGCTCTCGTGATTACGCTGCTCGTTCTGGGTCTTGAAGTCGCATTCATCTTCTATCCCGCACACAAGACGATGGCCGGCATGATCCGCCGACTGGAACATCAGGCTTGGCATGATGCGATGACCGGTCTTTTGAACAGGGCGCAGTTTCTTGCCCGGCTGAAGGAGCTAGAATCAACGCTAGCGGATGGGCTGACTCGCACATTTGTCCTTGCCCTGGATCTTGATGGTTTCAAGTCGGTCAACGATACGCTGGGACATCCTGCGGGCGACCAGGTGCTTGAACGCGTCGCGCGCGTTCTCGAAGTGCAAATGTCCGGGACCGATGGGCTTGGCGACTGGGCTGCGGCGCGTGTGGGCGGTGATGAATTCCATGTTTTCGGCCATTTGCCCCAAGGAGATATCGAAGATTTTGTTGCATCTCTATGTGCTGCCATCATCGCGGAACTGACCGCACCACTTCCGGTACGGCTAAGCAGTGGTCGCAATGATCACTGCCGTATTGGCGTCAGCATCGGGTTTGCCTTCGGAGCTGATAGTCCCGACAACGTGGACGCTTTCCTTAGCAACGCCGACATGGCGCTGTATGAATCCAAGCGGAACGGGAAAGGCATCGCGAGTGCATTTGAACAGCGGATGCGCGACGCGGCGGAGCGTCATCATTCCCTGACGAACCAATTCAAAGCGGGGATCCGAGCTCTTGAGTTTCAAGCCCATTTCCAGCCTCAAATTGACCTTCGAACGGGACAGATCTGGGGGGTCGAAGCGCTTGCGCGCTGGGACCATCCGGACCGAGGCCTCGTTGGCCCGGGCGAATTCATGGACCTAGCGGAAGATGCGCGCTTGACCGATGCGCTTGATGGACAAATCATGCTAGACGCTCTTGAGGTCTTTCAGCAGTTCCGCTTTGACGGTCGGTCCTTGGGAAAGCTATCCCTCAATGCCAGCGGGTCCGCCCTTAGAGACCCGGAATTCTGCGACCTGCTGCTTCGGATCGCAACAGCCCATGGCGCTCGCCCAAGTGACATTACGATCGAGGTTCTGGAAAGCGTTCTTATTCGCGATGAAGAAGACGAAGCCATTCGGTCTATCGCCAAATTGGCCCGGGCGGGTTTCGGTGTCGCCGTGGATGACTTCGGCGCAGGTCAGTCGTCTTTGTCGCGCGTTGCCCATCTGGATATTTCGACAATCAAAGTTGACCGTTCGTTGGTTCAACAGGTTGGCGGGCAAACGATGGACAAGGTCCTCATGGCGACCGCTTCGATGGCCAAGGGTATCGGAGCAACGCTTGTGGGCGAAGGTATCGAGTCTGCGGTCCAAAGCTCTGCCTTGGCGGAGCTTGGTTTTGATGTCGGGCAGGGTTTCCTTTGGTCTCCACCATTGCCCGCCGATGACCTTCGTATCTGGATCGACAGAAATTTTTCGCCACCGCTATCACGGTCAAAAACATAGACGACAAGCTTGGTCGGTAGCGCGGCGGTGGGGGTGGCCTGCCCGTGGTGGCCGTGGCAAGATGAATTAAAAACGCCCCGAAATAGTCTGAAAAAATTATATTAAATTACAAACTGAGGTGCGTACCTCAAAAAAACATAGACGTGAGGTGCGTACCTCATATAGCGTCGAAGCATGTCGTGATTCGACACGAACAAGCGACAACCAAACGGGAGGATTGAATGTCATATTCGAAACTGGCGTCTGCCAGCGCCATAGCAATTGCAGCCACCGGCGTCGCATCAACGGCGCAAGCCGAAGACCTGACGCTTTGCTGGGCGGCATGGGATCCGGCCAACGCGTTGGTCGAGCTCAGCAAGGATTTTGAAGCCCAATCGGGCCACACCATGAACTTTGAATTTGTGCCCTGGCCCAACTTTGCAGACCGGATGCTGAACGAACTGAACTCTGGCGGCAAGCTCTGCGATCTGCTTATCGGGGACAGCCAGTGGATCGGTGGCGGCGCTGAAAATGGCCACTACGTCAAGCTGAACGATTTCTTCGATAGCGAAGGCATCTCAATGGACGATTTCGCGCCCGCGACCGTCTTTGCCTATTCGACATGGCCCAAAGGCACACCAAACTACTATGCGCTGCCCGCGATGGGCGACGCCAACGGGTGGTTCTATCGCAAGGACTGGTTCGAGCGTGAGGATATCCGTGCCGCCTACATGGACGCCACGGGTCAGGAACTGCGCGAGCCGCAGTCCCAGCAGGAACTCCTCCAGATCGCGCAATTCTTCCAGGAACGCGAAATCGACGGGAAAACCGTTTACGGCGCATCGATTTTCACCGAGCGTGGGTCCGAAGGCATCACCATGGGCGCCACCGGCGCGCTGTATGCTTGGGGCTTCAAATACGAGAACGAGCCCGGCTCTTACGACATGGAAGGCGCTGTGAACTCGCCCGAAGCGGTCGAGGCGCTGGAGTTCTACAAGACGCTCTATGAAACCGCGACGCCACCGGGCTACACGAACGCCTACATGGGTGAATCGCTCGACGCCTTTAAGTCGGGTCAGGTGGCGATGGCCATGAACTGGTTTGCCTTCTTCCCCGGCCTCTACGCAGACCCGGCGACAGGCGGCGACAAGATCGACTTCTTCGTCAACCCACCCCAGAACATCGCAGCGTCCACCTTGGGCGGGCAGGGCATCTCGGTGGTCAGCTATTCGGACAAGCAGGACGCGGCGCTTGAGTACATCAAGTGGTTCGCCCAGCCCGACGTGCAGGCCAAATGGTGGGAGCTTGGCGGATACTCGGCCCACAACTCGGTCCTTCAGGACCCGGGCTTTGTAGACAGCCAGCCGTTTGCCGGTGAT
>CAZWZG010000003.1:64831-71599 GCA_964638245.1 uncultured Rhodobacterales bacterium | reverse complement strand
ATGTCGTTGTCGATCGCCTGCTTGCCGCACAGAACGACACCAGGCTGTTCTTCGTCGATAACGCCCTTGAGGAGTTTGGCCACCGAAAGAGGTTCAATGTCGGTGTGCACATCGTCGGCAGCAATAATCAGGATGGCACGATCCGCACCCATGGCCAGCGCCGTGCGCAGCGTTTCCTGATTTTGCTTTACGCCAATCGAAACGGCGATCACTTCTTCGGCCTTGCCAGCTTCGCGAAGGCGGATTGCCTCTTCGACAGCAATCTCGTCGAACGGATTCATCGACATCTTGACGTTTGCAAGGTCTACGCCTGAACCATCGGCCTTCACGCGGACCTTCACGTTGTAGTCAATCACCCGTTTAACAGGCACCAACACTTTCATCTCGGATCTCCCTGGCCAAACGGCTTGGCCCATTGAATTCTTCTCAACGGAATGATGCGTAACGGGGTCAGAAGCGGACGAACAGGGCAAAATCGACGCATTGCGGCCCGCTTTGGCCGGAAATGGCGAAAAACGTCGCGTCGCGGAAACTCAGTTTACTGGTTTGGCGATCCGGAAGGCGTTTCCCGCGATGTTGTCGGTCAGCCCCCTTCGAGATGCGTTGGCTCGGCAAGAGGTGATGAAGGAGCGTTGTGCCTCAACTTATTCCAGAGGTTTATTTGCGAAGACTTTGCGTTGCACCAGCACTGGTAAGAGGACTGAATGAGATGTCATTGGTCGTCTTATTTGGGACTGTTTCGAATGGTGCACAGCTTCTTGATGCCGTCAAAGTCAGACTTACGCTGCTCTTGGTTTTCATGAGCCAACTAGTTTCGAACGCGAGCGAAATCCGGATCATAGGGCCCGCTTGGGATAACTATTGCAGGTACAAGTTCACCCAAAAGGTCGAGGGTCAAAAGCGTTTCCGTTTCTGAATGTATAGGATCAACGAAAGCGTAGGCCAGGTTTAAGCCAGTACGATGTCCCCAGTCTCCAGAGGTCACAGTTCCAACCACTCGCCCGGCCGACATCACGGATGCGCCAGGCTGGGCCCACCGATCTGAGGTCTTCACGCCTAATGTGACGAGGCGTTTTCTGGGGCCATTTTTGATCCGGGTTTCAAGAGCAGTTCTTCCGATGAAGTGTTTGTCCATTTCTACAAATCGGTCGAGGCCAGTCTCGAAAGGATCAAATTCGGTCAGAATGTCCGATTTCCAGTGCAGGAAACCCTTCTCCAAGCGCATTGACTCAGCCGCACGGCTGCCAAACAGTTTCAGTCCGTAGGCTTCTCCCGCAGCGCGCAGAGTCCGATAGGCCGAGAGGAGATGAGCGTTTGGGACGTGAATCTCGTATGCCAGTTCGCCTGAAAAACTTACGGCCATGATGACCGCAGGCGCGATGCCTATGTGCGCCTCGCGCACCGAAAGCCACGGGAACGAGTCTTTTGCCCAGTCGCCCCGGGCAACGCTCCCAAGGACGACGCGCGACTTGGGCCCGGCGAGGACCAAGATGGTCCAGTCATTCGTAAGGGAGCGTATTTCGACGTCTTCGTCAGCAGACAAATTACTTGTGAGCCAGTCCATATCGTGGAACTCGGAGGCGGCTGCTGAACCATACCAGACCCTGCCTGCCAGGTTGGCGATCGTTGCTTCGGCTTTGACCGTTCCATGGTGGTTGAGCAGATATCCAAGCCCCAAGCGCCCCGGCTTCTTTGTGACCCTCCCACAGATCATTCGATCCAGAAATGCGGTTGTTCCGCTACCGGTGATTTCGAACCGATTAAAGCCGTTGACCTCCATCAACCCGACGCTCGATTGCACGGCCCTTACCTCTGCTGCAATGACGTCGTGCGCCTCATTGAAGCGAAATCCGAGGGTTTCATTGAAGTCGGCAAAGGGTGCATAGTACTCGGCGCGTTCCCAGCCGTTGACCAGCCCGAAATGCGCGCCTTCGGCTTCAAGAATGGGGGTCAGGGGCGTGGTTTTGAGTGGTCTTCCGGCCGGGCGGTGTTCATGCGGGAAATGGAAACGAAATTCGTTCTGGTAGTCTTCGATTGCCTTGAGAGCAGTCAATTCGACCGTTGCATGCCCTGTGAAGCGCCGCGGGTCGATGACCCAAGTGTCATAACAGGCTTCACCGTTGACAATCTGTTGCGCCAAAAGCCAGCCGTGGCCACCGCCTTCGCCAAGTCCCGCACGTAGGCCAATAATGCAGAATGCGTTGCGTTTGCCCGGGATCGGCCCGACGAGAGGGGCCCCGTCTATTGTGTAAGTTATGGGGCCATTGACGACGGTATGGATGCCGACATCCATCAATGCGGGCATGCGTTCGAAGGCACCCTCTAGGACGTCTGTCACACGATCCAGATCGTCGGGACACAGGGCGTTGGCGAAGTTAGGGTCGATCCCGTCCAGCCCCCAAGTCTTGCAGTCCTGCTCGTAAAACCCGACGAGAAGGCCGTTTTTTTCCTGCCGCGAATAGAAGTCACTGATCGGACAACGGAGCAGCGGCATTCTATGCCCGGCATCGACGATGGAAGGGATTTCTTCCGTGACAAAGTACTGATGCTCCATCGAGGTTACAGGATGTGTAACGCCCATCATCGCGCCTACTTCATTCACCCGGTAACCACCGGCATTTACGATGATATCTGCATGAATTTTCCCTTTCGGGGTCTCAACTACCCAAGTATCGTCCCCGAGTTGCTTCAGGGCGGTCACAGGCGTATGTCGGTACACCTCTGCGCCTGCGCCGCGGGCACGTCGCGCAAGGGCCTGACAAAGCTGTGCGGGGTCGATGTCGCCGTCCAATGGATCCCATAGGCCACCAATCAGGTTGTCCGTCGATATAAGTGGGTGCCTGCGGGCGCATTCCTGCGCATCGATCACCTCAAAATCTACCCCCATGCCACGGGCCATCGAAGCAAAATGACGGTAGCCATCCATTTGTGCTTCGGTGTTAGCGAGGCGGATACCGCCATCGCCATGATGGTAATTGATTGGGTACTCAGGGTCTTTTGCAAGCTCCTGATACAACGCAATCGAGTGGCTTTTGAGGCCGATCATTGTCTGGGTCATCCCAAAATTCGTAACTTGGGCTGCTGAATGCCATGTGGTGCCAGACGTCAGTTCGTCCCTTTCCAAAAGCACCACGTCAGTCCAACCCTCTTGGGTAAGATGGAAGAGCGTGGAGCAACCGGCGATACCTCCGCCTATGATTGCGACCTTCGTGCGGGATTTCATGAGATGCCTCGCAGAGATATATGGCGCATTCAACTAAAAACTCCGAAACCGCTTCGAGCAAGGCGTTTCAATTTTGCCTTTCGCCAAAGACCGAAGGTGGCGCGTCCAAAGTCCAAACCGGAAATTTCTGCATAATGGCTGCGAATTCGTCGCTTGCAGTAAACCCGTCAAGCCAGGCAACAAGCCTTGACCAGTTTTGGGCGTCAAACCAAGCGCGGTCCGAATATGCGAATTGGCGTACAAACGGAAGAATTGCAAGGTCCGCGACCGTCGGGCGCGACCCGAAGAGCCATGTACCTGTCAAACGTTCCTCAAGATCCAACAAAAACCGCGCTGCTCTTGCACGCTCATCTGCCGGATTGTGGTCGGGATACCGCGTGGCATATTTTGTGTGGTCGAGCGCGGTCTTGAAAGGGCCGTCATTTGTTTCGATTAGGCTCCAACCTTCGCGCGGCATCTCCAAGAGGCTATCTGGGTCACTTTGCTCAAGCGCCCAGACCATTATGTCGAGGCTTTCGTCGATCACCCGGTCCGCGAGACGCAGGCAGGGCACGCTAGCCGAGGGAGAGGTTCTCAGGAATTCTTCCGGTTTATCGCGCAGAAGGATCTCGCGTAGTTCGACTGCAACCCCTGCCCGGCGCAGCGCAAGTCGCGCCCGCATGGCGTAAGGGCATCGACGAAAGCTCCAGAGAATTGGGTTGTCTTGCATGGTCCAGATATGGAGTGATCGGTTCAATAGGCCAAGACAAGACACTTCTCTCGAGGGGGGCAGGCCGTTAGGATTTCCTTGGCGACTGCGAGGGGTGAGGCGTGAGCCGGCGAAAGAAGAAGATACAGATACTTGATGCAACGGCGACCTTGATTTCGCGCGATGGTTTGCAGAGCTTTTCCTTCGAGAATATCGCCAAGGAGTCGGGGCTCTCGCGGCAACTCATCCGCTATTACTACACCGATCAGGACGCATTGATTCTCGATCTTTGCGATCACTTGGGCGGCTCGTATCAGAGCGTCCTGGTGACGGGCGTCGTCGAGGTCGGACAGGTCGAACGGCTTGGGTTTTTTCTGGATTTCTTCTTCGGGCTCGCAGAAAAATACCCCATGCCCCAACACCTTGAGGCATACGACTCTCTCCTTGCTTTCGCTGTTGGATCCCCCAATTTGAGAGCGCGATTGTGCGACCAGTACAAAATGTTGGGACAGGTCATTGTCCATGAGCTTGCAATCGCACATCCAAAGCTGAGCGATCATGCATGCGCGGAACTGTCTTATCTGTTTGTTTCGATGATGCACGCCCATTGGAGTTTTGTTGCCAGCCTAAAACACACACCTGACCATGGTCGTGTGATGCGCAAAGCCATCGATCGGCTGATCGTATCCTACGCGCAGGAATCCACATCCGATCCGCAAGTCAAACGCCCCTGGGCTCGAGAAACATAGTATACTAGGACAACGGGGAGAGTTGGGGCTCTGCACGCCAGCTGTCACAAGTGACCATCCTCTTCTGCGACAAGTGGGCCAAAGCGTCGTCTTGCGAAAAACGGTATGCGTAGCATTCAAGTCCAAAATCTGCGTTGACGGCGTGAGGACAGTTGTCTTGGACTAAAGTTCGAGTGTGCCCGGCGCGAACTAGTCCTAGTATTTCGAACCGTCCTCCGGGACCTTTGAGTCTGGGTGGGGAACCGCGTTTGGGTTTCGTCCTAAGCCCTGAACGTTCTTGCCAAAGTGGAACCTTATCCTTGGTGTCAAAGAGGTATGACGACTTTTTTTGCAAAAGACATCGTCGACACCGCTCACTGCGGTCGCGCTCGACGCTGGAATGGAACCCAAAAAAAGCAAAGCATGGCCTGCCACATTATCCGTTTGTTTGTTCCATTGGCTGACGCACGAAACTGCTGGGGCAATATACAAAAATCCGAGAAACCCATGGCTAGTGCGCCGTGCGGAGAAGCAGCAGTTACTTCGACCCCTAAGACGAACACGCCGGATCAAGGATACGGCACAAGTCGTCCGCAATCCCTGCCATTTGCGGATGCTTGCTGGTGAGAGCAAGGTCATAGGCGGTCTGGCCACCGCCATACATATCCACACAAGCCGCCTTATCTGCTCCCATCTCGATCAAGAGCTGAGCAAGATCGACCGCGTTCATTGGTGTAACCTGCCGATGTGTTTCAACGCCGTTCGCGCCCAGATAGTGCAACAGCGTCGCGCCATGACCAAAGCTCGATCGCGCGAACGCCAGTCCGGGGTTCGCGGCAAGCATTTCGGCCAGAACGCCCGCCTCTCCCCGAAGCAACGCGTCCAGCGCAGCGCCGAATTCCGGCTGAAGGCGGCGATCGCCTAGTTTTGCAACCTTTGTCGCGTCATCAAATCCATGCTCACGCGCAATGGTGAGTTGCGCGTCCGACATCGTGAACGGCTTTTCCATTAAGGTGTCCGCTTCCGCCCCTGCGGCTTCGGGCCACCACGACGCGATTTGCATCAGGACGCGCCTGTCGCCTTTGGCATGGGCATTCGCGAGTGTTCTGGCTTGCGTCTCAAACTGCTCGGCAATCGGCAGGGATCGAAATGCCGCATCGTCCAGATACGGATGCAGGTCGATCACGTCTTGAATCTCGGGCGAGATATGCACTTTGGCCATGCCCGAAACCTAGGCCCGGGCGCTGCTGCTACAAGGCGCGCTAGCCACACTTGGCGATGACATGCCCAAGGAGGTGCTTGTTGAGTGTGTAGCGCGGCCCAGCGGTCCAGCCGTGATCCGCCAGAGCCTTTACAATCGCATCGCGGCTCACGTGGTCGGGGCTTTGCGCGCGCGCGTTGGTCACGACCATGACCCGATCGGGATGGTCCGCGTTCTTTCGCAGCCAATTTGTGAGATCGGCTGCAGAATAGATTTTCAGGCGTTTGAGTTTGAGGATCTCCAAGCCGACCTCTTGCATCGCTAGTTGGTGCATACTGATTGAGTGCTTCTTTAGCGCAAACTGCAGGCGGAGGTCACCCAAGGGTGTGGTCAGGCAATCATCATCGGCAAGATGCAATGCGCGAAAACGGCAGCGGACAGAACAGCCGAGGCAACAAGCGCGGGTTTCTTCCAGCGGCGCTGGGGTTTGCGTGGCCAGACAGAGTAGGGGCCGATAACGTTGGTGGTCGAGGTCATTTCAGTCTCCATATGCGGTGTTTGAATGCCCGCTTTATCGCTGCCCAACGCTTCAGCGTGATGTCCGCCAACCACCTGTTGTGTTTCAATCCTTTCACGCCCCGCGACACGAAGGCCCTTGTACCCCGCCGCAAATCCTCCTAGCCCTGGTCGTACCTCGGGGTGCATGCGGCTGGTCCCATGCTGAGATGCCTTTTGGCGAACCCGTCGAACCTGAACCGGCTAGAACCGGCGGAGGGAAGGGCGATTTTTCGATCATCCTCACCCCTCTCGTCGCATTGGAGGATGATATGAAATATCTCACCGTTGCTGCGGGATTTCTGAGTGCCACGAGCGTTGTCGCGGCAGATCTCCCGGAATTGACTGTTTACACCTATGACAGCTTTGTCTC
>CAZWZG010000003.1:40751-64731 GCA_964638245.1 uncultured Rhodobacterales bacterium | reverse complement strand
TTGTCGCGGCAGATCTCCCGGAATTGACTGTTTACACCTATGACAGCTTTGTCTCCGACTGGGGCCCCGGCCCGCAGGTGGAAGAGGCATTTGAGGCCGTTTGTAATTGCGATCTGAACTTTGTCGGGATCGAAGATGGGGCCGCGTTGTTGTCGCGTCTTCGGCTTGAAGGCGCGCGCACCGAGGCGGATGTCGTGCTTGGCCTAGATACCAATCTGGTGACGGCTGCCAAGGAAACCGGCCTTTTTGCGCCTCACAGTGTAAGTGCTGACTACGACTTGCCGGTGGCTTGGACAGACGACACGTTTGTGCCGTTCGACTGGGGCTATTTCGCGTTTGTACACAACGCCGATATGGACGCACCGACCGATTTCCGTGCGCTTGGTGCGTCTGACGCCACCATCCTAATTCAGGACCCAAGGTCATCGACGCCGGGGCTGGGCCTGCTTCTTTGGGTCAAGGCCGCCTATGGCGATGAAGCGCCTGCGATATGGGAAGCGTTGTCCGACAACATCGTCACTGTCACTAAAGGGTGGTCGGAGGCCTACGGTCTTTTCCTTGAAGGCGAAGCGGACATGGTGCTCAGCTACACGACATCGCCTGCCTACCATCTGATCGCAGAGGAAGACGCGACCAAGGCAACAGCGGCCTTCGACGAAGGTCACTACATGCAGGTCGAAGTTGCGGCCAAACTCGCCGGGTCGGATCAACAGGATTTGGCTGATCAGTTTTTGGCTTTCATGGTGACGGACTCGTTCCAGTCGATCATTCCGACAACAAACTGGATGTACCCAGCTGTGACCCCTGAAGGCGGTCTGCCCGAGGGGTTCGAGACGCTGACTGTGCCAGACAACGCGATCCTGCTGTCTGCGGAGGAGGCCGCGGTGGTGCGCGATGAGGCGGTGTCTGAATGGCTGGACGCGCTCAGCCAGTAAACCCATGGGTCGGGATCGGCGCTGCGATTTTTGTCGCGGCGCTTATCCTTGGCACGCTGGCCTCGGTCGCGCTGAACGCCGAAGGCGGCGGTTTGAGCCGCGCCGATTGGGCCGCGCTGCGGTTCACCGTGATCCAAGCGGTGTTATCGGCAGGTCTGTCGTGCCTTCTGGCGATCCCGGTTGCACGCGCATTGGCGCGGCGCAGGTTCGCTGGTCGACGGGCTCTTATTGCGCTCCTTGGTGCGCCCTTCATCCTGCCGGTAATCGTCGCCATTTTTGGACTGCTGGAAATCTTTGGTCGCGCTGGGCTGATTTCGTGGGTGCTTGGCCTTTTCGGGTTCGAGCCGATCCGGATTTACGGGTTGCACGGGGTCGTGCTGGCCCATGTGTTTTTCAATCTGCCGCTCGCGACCCGATTGATCCTGCAGGCATGGCAAGAAGTTCCCGCTGAGCGGTTTCGCTTGGCGGCGACCCTTGGGCTTGATGCGAGGGGCATGTTCCGGCTGATCGAACTGCCGATGCTGCGGCGCATACTGCCGGGCGTCTTTTCGGTGATCTTCGCGGTTTGCCTGACCAGCTTCGCCGTGGCGCTCACGCTAGGGGGCGGCCCGCGCGCCACGACGATCGAACTGGCGATCTATCAGGCGTTCACCTTCGACTTCGACCTGGGCCGCGCGGCTTGGCTTGGTTTGATCCAGCTTGGCCTGACGGCAGTGGCAGCCTATGCCGCGCTGTCTTTGGCCCGGGAAGGCGAGTTTGGCGCGGGGCTGGACCGGGTGGTGCGGCGTTGGGATGGCGGTTCGGCACTGCTCGATACAATTGTTGTCACCCTTGCCGCCCTGTTCCTGATCCTACCGATGGGGGCGGTTGTCGTTTCGGGGCTGGCCGGTGTGATGAACATCCCGCCAGAGGTGTTCCGTGCGGCGGGCGTGTCACTTGGCGTGGCTTTGGCCAGTACGATACTACTTCTGATCTTGGCCGTGCCCATGTCGGCCTCGGTGGCGGCAGCGCGCGCAAAAGGCGTCGAAATCGCGGGTCTCCTTGGTCTGGCAGCGTCGCCATTGGTGATCGGCACCGGGCTTTTCATCGCCGTGCGCCCCTTTGCTGATCCGATCGCTTGGGCGCTTCCGGTGACGGCGCTGGTCAATGCGCTGATGGCGCTGCCTTTTGCGTTGCGCATTCTGGTGCCTGCAGCACGCAATGCCGTCACCCGGCATGGGCGTTTGGCGGTCGCGCTGGGCCTATCAAGAACAGGCTTCTTCTTCCGTATCCTGATCCCGTCGATGCGCGCACAGATCGGATTTGCCGCCGGGCTCGCTGCGGCGCTGTCGATGGGCGACCTCGGCGTAATTGCATTGTTCGCAAGCTCGGACATCGCCACGCTGCCCTTGCAAATTTTCCGGCTCATGGGGGCTTATCAGATGCAAGCCGCCGCAGGAGCAACCTTGATCCTTCTGATCCTGTCATTTGGGGCCTTCTGGGCTTTTGATCGCGGAGGGCGCGGGCATGCTGAAGCTTGAGGGCGTCGAAATTAGGAATGGCGCATTTCGGCTCAAAGCGGACCTCGACGTCGCCGCCGGCGCGACAGTCGCCGTGATCGGGCCGTCGGGGGCGGGCAAGTCCACGCTAATCGAAGCGATCGCCGGGTTTCGGGATCTCGAAGCGGGGCAAGTGATCTGGAACGGGGCCGATATCGCGCCTCTTGCGCCGGGTGACCGCCCTGTCGCGATGCTGTTTCAGGACGGCAACCTTTTTCCACACCTGACTGCCTTGGCGAATGTCGTCCTCGGCCTTCGGCCGCGTGGGCGGGCCAGTCGCGAGGACCTGTTGGCGGCAGAAGCAGCGTTGGAGCGCGTTGGGCTTAAGGACTTAGGAGCGCGAAAGCCTTCAGAACTGTCTGGTGGCCAGCAAAGCCGCGTCGCTCTGGCACGCGCGCTCGTGCAGCGTCGTGACATCTTGTTGCTGGACGAGCCATTTTCGGCGCTCGGCCCTGCGCTCAAGATCGAAATGCTCGATCTCGTGGCGGAGTTGCAGGCCGAGACGGGCGTGACTGTCCTGATGATTTCTCATGACCCCGAGGACGCACGCCGGATCGCGAGACAAGCGATCCTTGTCGCCGAAGGGCGCGCGGAACCGCCCGTCGACACCGCCAAGCTTTTGGACGACCCTCCGCCCGCTCTGCGCGACTATTTGGGCTAGCCCAGCACCGTCACTTCGGGCGCGCGCGCCTTCAGGATCGTCTGAATTTCGCCAGCAAGTTCCTCGTATTCGCTCGCACGCGCTGTGCGCTGGCGCCATGCCATGCCGATGGTACGCGAGGGCGGGGTGCCCCGAAACGGCCGCGCGACGACGATGTCCTGATGCGCAACCTCCGAGCGGACGTAAAGCGCGGGCAAAAGGCTCAGCCCCATCCCCATCCCGACCATCTGTCGCAACGTGTCCAGCGACGTCCCCTCATAGTCGTGGCTCAACTCGGCCCCGTATTGCTCGCAAATCCGCTGGACCTGCTCGAACATGCGATGCCCGCGTTCGAGGGCGAGGATCGTTTCACCTTTGAGCATATCGGGCGCAAGCGCGTCCTCCGTTGCAAACGCGTGGTCATGCGGCATCACGGTCATCAAGGGCTCGCGAAACAGCGAACGTGTTTCGAAATCCGCCTCCCGGATGGGAAGCGGGAACAGCAGGATGTCGAGCGCGCCTGTCCCGAGCGCTTCGAGAAGATGCACTGGCAAGCCTTCGCGCACATATAGCTTCAGTTTTGGATGGCTCTTGTGTAGCTCCGGGATCAGGAGCGGCAACAGGTAGGACCCCAGCGATTGAACGACGCCGACCTTGATCGTGCTTTGCAGCGTGCCGCGATGCATCTGGGCCAGGTTTCGGATATCCTCGACCTCCTGAAGCGCGCGCCGGGCGTGCCCCACGATCACCTCACCCAAAGGCGTGACGACAACGCGGGCTCGCGTCCGTTCAATCAGGATCGCGCCCAGTTTGGTCTCGAGCTCTTTGATCTGCACACTCAAGGTTGGTTGGGTGACATTGCAGGTCTCTGCAGCCCGGCGAAAATGGCCAGTTTCGGCGACGGCGACGAGGTAGCGGAGTTGTTGCAAGGTCGGCATGGCAAGCTTTGATAGATAATTTCTATCAAGAATAGCATGATTTTCGATTTGAACAATCAAGGCCTGCGACCATATGGACACTCAACGTGAGGAGTTCCGCATGCAGCGCTTCAAGAACATCGTCGTCGTAATCAACCCCGAGGGCGGAAATGACGCTCTGATGGCGCGTGCGCGATGGCTTGCCGAAACCAACGGTGCCGCGCTGACCCTGATGCACGTGATCGACACGACGCCGGGTGCCCTTGCGCGCATCGCTGGTGCGCGCGCGAAAGAGGTCGAAGACAAAGTTCACGCTTTTCACGCTGAACAGCTTGCCGATTTGGCAGCGCCACTGCGCGCAGAAGGCATGGACGTCAATACGCGGCTTCTGGATGGCGTTGGGTTCATCGAAATCATTCGGCACGTTCTGAAAAACGGAAACGATCTGGTCATGAAAGCCGCGGACCGCACGCCGGTGCGTAGCGTTCTGGCCGGTCCTGACCTGCATCTTTTGCGCAAGTGCCCGACGCCGGTCTGGATCCTGAACTCTGCCGCCGAACCCAATGCGCGGCGTATTGCGGTCGCCGTTGATCCGGACCCAAGCGACGAAATTCGCGATGGCCTGGCCCACAAGGTGATGCAGATGGCGACCTCCTTGGCGCGCCATGACGACGCCAAGCTGGACGTCGTTCATGCCTGGTACCTTTATGAGGAAAGCGCCTTGCGCAGCAGTCTCGTCAAGGCCCCGGCATCTGAAGTCGACGCGATGTTGAAGCAAGCCGAAGGCGAAAGTGCGGAGCGGTTGGCCAAGCTGATGGCGGACTTCACCGAATTCGACGACCTAACGCGGGTCGTTCACGTGAAGGGCATCGCCGAGGACGTGATTACCGAACATGCCGAGACCGAGCGCGTTGATACGCTTGTCCTTGGCACGCTGGGCCGCGCGGGTCTTCAGGGTTTGTTCATCGGCAATGCGGCAGAGACGGTTTTGAACCGGGTCGGCTGTTCTGTACTGGCCGTGAAGCCCGAAGGGTTTATGTCTCCGGTGACATTGGACGACGATTAGAACGACATGGCCGCCGAAATTTCCTCTGACGCAAAGGGCAATGGCCTTGGCGGTGTGATCCCGGTCGCAATTGCAGCCGCTCTATTCGCTTGGTTTTGCACGTTTATTCCGACGATCGCTGCGGGCGACACCGTGCGACTGGTCTGGGACTGGGTCCCAAGCCTCGGAATCGCGATTTCGTTCCTAATAGATGGTCTGAGCCTAAGCTTTGCGCTTTTGATCTCGGGTATTGGCATTCTGGTGCATCTTTATTCGAACACCTACCTCGCCGGACACCCACAATTCGGCCGCTTCGCGTTCTTTTTGACCAGCTTCATGCTGGCGATGCTGGGGCTTGTCCTGGCCGACAACTTGATTGCGTTGTTTGTCTTTTGGGAGCTGACGACGATAACCTCGTATCTGCTGATCGGCTTCGGACATGAGACCGAAAAAGGGCGTCGCTCGGCCCTGCAGGCGTTGTTTGTCACAGGCGCAGGCGCGCTTGCGCTGCTTGCTGGTTTGATCCTGATGGGCCTAGCAGCAGGGTCGTTCGAGATTTCCGAAATCCTTGCCGAAGACGCGCTGCGCGACCATCCGTGGTATCTGGCGATCCTGATCCTCGTGTTGGCAGGCGCTTTCACGAAATCCGCGCAATTCCCCTTCCATTTCTGGTTGCCCAACGCGATGGCCGCACCGACGCCGGTGTCCGCGTTTCTGCACTCTGCTACGATGGTTAAGGCGGGCGTGTACCTGATGGCGCGGCTGCATCCTGGGCTTTCTGGAACGGATGTGTGGATGTGGACCCTGTTCATTGCAGGCGGTTTCACGGCGGTGTTCGCAAGCATCCTTGCCCTGCGCCAAACCGACCTGAAGCAAGCGCTGGCCTACACGACGTTGATGGCGCTCGGCACGCTGACATTGCTGCTGAGCCAGAACACCGACTACGCGATGACGGCATTCGTGACCTTCCTGATCGTGCACTCGCTCTACAAGGCTGGACTGTTTTTGGTCGTCGGGTGCATCGACCACGCCACCGGCACGCGAGAGGCGGATGTGCTGGGCGGACTTGCCCGGTTCATGCCGGTAACGGCCGCGGCCGCCGCTCTAGCGGCGCTTTCGATGTCCGGCTTGCCGCCGTTCCTGGGCTTTATCGGTAAGGAACTGAAATACGCCGCCGTTGAAACGGCAGACGAAGCAAACATCATGTTTGGCGCGTTTCTTTTGGCCGCCAATGCGTTGATGCTCGCCGTGGCGGCGGTCGTTGCCTTCAAACCGTTCTGGCGGCCTGCGGGTGGCGAGATGCCCCGTACACCGCACGAAGCACCTTGGCCGATGCTGGCGGGCCCGGTGATCCTGGCGGCGCTTGGAGCATATTTCGGGCTTTTCCCAGGGGCGTTGCAAACCGCCTTGGTTACGCCAACCGTGGCAGGTTTCCAGGGCTCGATGGAGGCCGCCAAGGAGTTGAAACTTTGGGCTGGCGTGAACCTGCCGCTGATCCTATCGATCGCCACGATTGCAGCCGGGATCGTCCTTTATGCGGTCCACAAGCCCTTGCGCGCCATGCTGGCCCGCGCCGACGCAGCCGCTCCGAATTTTGATCGCGGCTGGGACCAGTTCCTTGTGGGTCTCAAAGGCTTCGCGGCGTGGCAGACGCGCGTCATTCAACCCGGTGTCCTGCGCAAATACATTTTCGCGACCTTTAGCGTTGTCTTTGTCGCTATTGGCGGCACGATCCTTCTAAAGAACGCCTATCCCGGTGCGCCGGACCTGAGCGACGTGACATGGAAGAACGTCGCGTTGATCGTGTTTATCAATGCCGGAGCCCTGCTGACCGCGGTCACCAGTTCGCGCATCACGGCCATGGCAGCGCTTGGCGTTGTCGGCATCGGCGTCGCCATCATCTTCATCGTTTTCAGCGCGCCGGATGTGGCCATCACGCAGCTTTTGGTCGAAACCCTCGTCGTCGTGCTTGTCGCCGTCGCCCTGTTGCGCCTGCCTTATCTGGACAGCGGCGGCCGCGAACGTCGTCCGTTGGACGCAATCCTGGCCGCTGGTGTCGGCCTTGTCGTGACGCTGGTCTTGCTGGCTGTGCTTGAGGCGCCAATGAACCTCGAGTTGACCGAGTTCTTTGAAGAAGCAAGCTGGCCCGAGGCCTTCGGTCGCAACATCGTCAATGTCATTCTCGTGGACTTCCGCGCCCTCGATACCTTTGGCGAGATTGCCGTGGTCGTCATCGCCGCGCTCAGCGCCTACGCCCTGCTGCGGACCTCGAAAACCGGGGGTGAGAAATGAATTCAATCATCCTCAGGGCAGGCACGCGCTATCTGGCCGGGATCTTGCTAGTCTTCTCGCTCTATATGCTTTTGCGCGGGCACAACGAGCCGGGTGGCGGGTTCATCGGCGGTCTGATCGGCTCGACCGGGTTCGTGCTCTATGCCATCGCATGTGGTACAGCGGACGCGCGGAAAGCGCTACGCATTCTTCCCCAGAACATTGCCATGGCCGGACTGGGCATCGCCCTTCTGGCGGGCATCTTCGCGGCGTTTTTTGATGATGCGCTGTTCACGGGGCAGTGGCTTTTCATCAACGAGACCGAGGACTCCAAGGGCTTGCCGATCTCGACTGTGCTTTTCTTTGATATCGGGGTCTATCTCGTTGTGTTCGGCTCGATTCTCGCGCTCGTGTTCGCGATGGAGGAAGAGATCTAATGGAAGCTCTTCTTGCCATGACAATCGGGTTTCTGGTGGCCACGGCGGTCTATCTGATGCTGGCGCGCAATGTGCTGCGCTTTATCTTCGGGCTGGTCCTGATTTCGAACGCGGCAAACCTGACGATCTTCACCGCGGGCCGTTTGACCGAAGGCGCGCCGCCGCTGATCCCGCCTGGGGCTGACGCTCCCGTAGGCGATGTGGCCAACGCGCTTCCTCAGGCGCTGGTCCTGACGGCGATCGTGATCGGCTTTGGCCTGTTCGCCTTCGCGCTGATCCTGATGTTCCGCGCCTACACGACGCTGGGCACGCTCTACTCGGATGAAATGCGGGTCGCCGAACCGCGCGAGGAGGACGCCAAATGAGTTGGCTTCTCGCCGCGCCTCTGGTGATCCCGTTCCTGACAGCGGTGATCGCGTTCCTGACGCGTATGTCGGCGTCAGGGCGCTGGATTTCCGTGGCCGGCAACCTGATCCTGCTCTTTGCGTCCATCATACTGATCGCCGAAGTTCTGAACGAAGGCGTCATCGCGGGCCAGATGGGCAGCTGGGCCGCACCATTCGGTATCACGCTTGTCGCCGACAAGTTGAGCGCGGTCATGGTCGTGATCACGGCGATCACGGCGCTGGCAGTGTCGGTGTATGCACTGGCCGATATTGACGAGCGCAAGGAACACTTGGGCTATCACGCGCTGTTCAATGTCCTGATCGGCGGCGTCACAGGCGCGTTCCTGACCGGCGACCTCTTCAACCTTTACGTCTGGTTCGAGGTGATGCTGATTTCATCCTTCGGGCTGTTGGTGCTGGGAGGGTCAAAGGCGCAGATCGATGGCGGCGTGAAATACGTCACGCTCAACCTGATCTCGACGATTTTGTTCCTGTCGGGCATTGGCTTGATCTACGGGATGACGGGCACGCTCAACATGGCCGATATGGCCGCCAAACTGCCGCTTGTCGAAAACCAGGGTCTCGTGACGGTCATTGCGATGATGTTCATGGTGGCGTTCGGCGTGAAGGCGGCGGTGTTTCCGCTCTTCTTCTGGCTTCCGGCGGCATATCACACACCAGCCTTCTCGGTCTCTGCCGTGTTCGCCGGACTTCTGACCAAGGTTGGTGTCTATGCGTTGATCCGCATGTTCACGCTGGTCTTCAATGGAGATATCGGTTTCACCCATGAAATCCTGCTCTGGGTCGCGGGCCTGACCATGCTGACCGGTGTTTTAGGCGCAGCGGCGCAGAACGATATCCGCAAGATCCTGTCGTTCCACATCGTCAGCCAGATCGGCTACATGATCATGGGCCTTGCGCTGATGACGCCGTTGGCCATTGCGGGGGCGGTGTTCTATCTGGTGCACCACATCATCGTGAAAGCGAACCTGTTCCTGATCGCCGGTGTCGCTGAGCGGATAGCCGGGTCCACCGACCTCAAAAAAATTGGCGGGATGTACAAGACCGCACCGTTCCTCGCGATCCTGTTCTTTGTTCCAGCGTTTTCGCTGGCCGGTTTCCCGCCCTTGTCGGGATTCTGGGCCAAATACATCCTGGTCAAAGCCGCGCTCGACGATCAAGGCTGGATCATCGCGGCCGTGGCGCTTCTGGTTGGTCTGTTGACGATCTTTTCGATGACAAAAATCTGGGCCGAGGCATTCTGGAAAAACCATCCTGGCGGGACGGACCCGAAACTGTCGACGCTGAGCACGCTTGAGCGGCGCCACCTTCTGATCCCGATCGCTTGCCTTGCGGCGATGACGTTGATTATCGGTTTCTTTCCACAACCTTTCGTCACCTTTGCCGAAGGCGCCGCCGAACAGCTTCTTGATCCAAGCGCCTATATGACCGCGGTATTGGGGGACGGCGCATGAGCAACTTTGCCGCGAACCTGCTCTTGGCCGTGATCTGGGCGATCTTCTTTGGCGGCTTCACATGGCTGACCATGCTGTCGGGTTTTGTGGTGGGCTATGGCGTCCTGTGGATGTTGCAGCCTCTGACGGGCGTGCAATCGAGCTACTTCAAGCGGGTCTATTACTGGATCAAGTTGATCGTGCTGTTCCACTACGAATTGCTCGTGTCCAGTATCGAGGTCATCTGGGACATCCTGACGCCCACGCATCTGGCTGAGCCGGCAATCATCGAAGTGCCGCTGGACGTGAAAACCGACATGGGCATCCTTCTGGTGACCAATCTGATTTCGCTAACGCCCGGAACGCTCAGCATTGACGTCACGCCCGATCGCTCCAAGCTAATTGTCCACGCGATGTTTGCCGACGATCCGGCGGCGGTGTGCCACGCGCTGAAGTCGGGCATGGAGAAATGGGTTATCGATGCGGTGGAGGCTGTAGACTGATGCCGTTGATCTTTGAAAATCTGGTTCTGGTTGGGTTTGCGATGGTGTTCGTGGCCGTAGGCTTGGCGTTCTGGCGATTGGCCAAGGGCCCAAGCCTTCCGGACCGTGTCGTGGCACTCGACATGATGACCGTCGCTATCGTTGCGTTCTGTGGTCTGGCTGCGATCCGCTCCGGCGACCCGGCGTTTCTGGACGTCGCGCTCGTTCTGGCCCTTGTCGGTTTTCTGGCGACCGTGGCACTGGCCCGTTTCGCAGAGCGTCAGGTTGTGCGCCGCGAAGAAGCTGAGGAGGACGCAGAATGACGGCTGCCATGATCATCTCCATCGTTCTCGTTCTTCTTGGAAGTGTCATGACCGTTTTCGCAGGCATCGGCACGGTGCGTTTGCCGGACGTCTTCATCCGCATGCACGCCGCAACAAAGGTCGGTACGCTGGGTTCGGGTCTTATCATGGCGGGCGTCGGGGTTCATTTCGCTGACCCCGCAGTCGTGTTGCGCTGCGTGCTTATCGTGTTCTTTCTGCTTCTGACGGCTCCGATCGGCGCACATATGATTGGGCGTGCCGCGCTGCGGATCGGGATCAAGCCCTGGCATCCCGCTGGAGAGGCAAAGGACGCTAAACCCGGACGCTAAGCCTCTTTAGGAAGGCTGATCTGCGGGCGTCCGTTTGCCCCGAGATTGCGGAGCCATTCGGTCATCTCGGCGCCATCCATGGGTTTTGCGAAGGCAAATCCCTGTGCCTCTACAGCGCCGAGGCGACGCACGAGTTGGACCTGTTCCTCAGTTTCTACGCCTTCGACGACCGAGGCCGCTCCGGCCTTGTGACAAAGCTCGATCAGTGTGGCGAGGATCTCTTCACCCTGTTTGCTCTTGGTGGCGCCCGCTACGAACGTCGGATCAATCTTGATCCGGTCCGGGCGCATCGCAAGAACTGCTGTCAGGGACGCGTGCCCCGTGCCAAAGTCATCCACCTCGATCCCGACACCAAGGTCGCGCAGGCGGTCGACATTCCATTCCAGATCGCGATCACGCTCAACGAATGCCGTTTCCAGAACTTCAAAGGACAAGGGGCCCGGAAGTGCGGACATGCGTTGCTGGATTTCGGCAAAGAGGCGTGGGTCACCAAGGCGGCTGGCTGAAACATTTACCGACAGTCGCGGAACAGGAATGCCAGCATCGGCCCATTCGGCCTGCGCGCGGACCGCGTGGTCAAGCACGATGCGATCCAGCTCATCGAGCACGTCCAACTCATCCGCCAGTTCAAGAAAATCCTTGGGCCGCAGGATGCCGCGTGTTGGGTGATGCCAGCGCGCCAAAGCTTCGCACCCCGAAACAGCCCCGGTCGCAAGGTCGATCTGGGGCTGAAAATTGGGAATGATTTGTCCCCGCTCCACCGCATCCTTTACCTCGTTCAGAGCAGTCAATCGGCTGTCATGGGCGGAGCCAAGCGAATGCGAGTACCTCGTGACACGGTGGCGCCCGAGCGCTTTGGAGTGATAAAGCGCGATATCGGCACGTCGGATCAGATCACTGGGCGGAACTTCGGCATTGGACACCTCAAGACCGATGCTGGCCCCCACTGAAAGATCAATGCCTCCGTATGGGATCGGGGCGCGCAGGTCTTCCAGTAAGGCTTGAACGAAGCTGTCCAGGTCTTCGGACGGCTCGGTTTGACGCCAGATTATGAACTCGTCCCCACCAATGCGAAAAATCCGATCAGCCGGACTGGCTCGGTTGCGCATCCGATCCGCGACCGCAATGAGCACGGCGTCGCCCGCGGCGTGACCATGGCTGTCGTTGATCGTCTTGAAGTGGTCGAGGTCGACACACAAACAGGCTGAAACGAACCCCTTTCGGCGCTCGACGTCTGGAAAACGGGTCTGCAGGCGCGCCAGCGCTGTCCGGTTCTCCAGCCCCGTTAACGTGTCGTAATTGGCCGCGCGATTGAGTTCGCGTGTCAGATGATGCCCGCGAAGGGCAATGGCACCAAAGACCCAGAATGACGCCGTCATCGGGTAAAGCAGGCCTAGACCGGCTGTCGCAATGGCCAGTGCGTCCGTTGAAGCGCCCGACAGCGCCATGGCAAACCGGACGAGATAAGCGACTGATAAGACCCAGAAAGGAAGAACCAGGACCCAGGGCGCGCGGAGCCGTTGCAGAGCCCCTCTGCGACGCAGATCCCACCCCAGGTAGGCGGCCAGGCAGCCGCTCACGCCCGAACTGAGCGTGATGCCGACCATTGGACTTTGGCTGAGGATGATGATCGCAATCTCCGCCAAGGCAACCAGCCCGATCGCCCCCGCCCAGGACCACTTTGGATAGGTCTTGGTAAGAAGCGCACGCAGCCCGATGTATCCAAAAGCCAGGGCGATGAGGGGCCCGCCAACCAAAAGGCTCGAACTGATCGAGAAGGGTGCAAATTTGCTGACTTCGAGCCCTGCAGCACCCGCAATGAACGCCACATGGGCAAAAAGCAGTGCCCGGACACCTTTTTCGCGCCTCTCGTCTGAACGGCCAGGGTGATCAAGAAGCAAGACCATGGCCGATAGAAAAATGATGAACGCGGCGAGCTTCGTCACCACGTCAACTTCGACCATCAAACGAACCCCCTGTTCCATCACAGGCAGGCCGCCGTATTCGGCGGCATCCGTTCATGACAAAGGGGATCAGGCATCGGGCGGTCGATCCTTGAAGTGCTGTTGCAAGCGCCCGATTGGTTTAGAGGAGACGTCCTAACGCTGGGTCACCCCTAGAAGGGTTTTTCCAACGAATTTTAACTTAGCTTCTAGGCCCGCGCACAGGTCCTTGAGAAGACGGGTTTTATGGTGCGCCGACCGGGAAAGGGATGCGCCCCGGGACCCGCGCCTTGTTGAACTCCCGCAACCGCGCGAAGACATCAACGCCGAGCTGGCGATAGGCATCCAGGATATCCACCATGACCCAGTTTTCGCGGATCATGCCGTCCTTGATGCGCCAAAAATCGAGCGAACGCATGGTGATACGTTTGCCCGAAGGTGCGATGCCCATCCAACCGTCATGGGTGACGGTCTGGATCATGTTGGGCCATCCGGTCACCGCGCAGTAATCGCCATCGCCAAAGAAGTGGTAGGTGATTTCGTTCACGTACTGACCCCGGTCGGGCATGGCGCTCACGAAGGGGATCTGGTGCCAGTTGCGAAATCCCGCAATCCCACGTGCGGTGCCGATCCCGGCGGGACCATACCAGTTCACGCGGTCATGCCAGAAACGCGGCATCTCCATCACCTCGGGACCGCCTTTGGAGGGGTGCTTTTTCATGAAGGTCAACATGTCGACGACATGCTGGCACGAGGCTTGGGCCAATTCAGGGTCATATGGACCCGGGACCAATCCGTCCTGCGTTGCGGGGCCAGGGATACAGAACTCTAGCCCCAACGAGGGTGCCATCGGCCACGCGTTGGCCTGCATCATAACTTCGGGAATGTCCCAAAGCGCCTGGATTTCAACGATCTTGCCGTCTTCGAAGCGATAGAACTCGTGGAACCGCATGTGCACAAGGTGGCCGGTGGGCGGAATGTCGAGCCATGGGCCGACAAACGTGCCCATGTAGTGACCACCGCACCCAATCCAGTTGCCGCCATGCTCGGTCACACCGCCCATGACGATCCAGTCGCGGCGCTCAAGGTCGGGCAGGGCCTCCAAAAGCGGAGCGAAACACGTGTCATAGTACTCTTGCGGCCCTGTCAGGTCGCCGAACGGGTGGGGCATATGCAGGACGGCGTCTGGGGCCATCAGTCTGGCCAGCTCGGCCTGCACTTTGGTTGCATCAAAGTCGACCATCGCCTCTCGCAGGGGGGCGATGGTGGCTTTGTTCGCGGTATGGATATCGGTCATTTTCTCAACTCTTGAAGGAAAGAGGGGCGGCTGCCTTATGACAAACCGCCCCCGCCTTTTGTCGTATTTTTGGGTTACCCCTTGACAGCACCTGCTGTCAGGCCGCTGACGATCTGACGCTGGAAGAACATGATCAGGATGATCAAGGGCACCGTGGCCGAGACCACCGCAGCGACCGCAAACATCACGTTGCCTTCCACCTGCGTCGAGCCAAGGAAGCTGGCGATTTTCGGGATCATCGTCTCGTTTTCCTGGCTCAAGAGCATCCGTGTGACCGTGAAGTCGTTATAGGCCAGCAAGAAGCTGAAAAGACCCGTGGTGATCACGCCCGGCCACATGACCGGGATGATCACGTGCCGGAAGGCCTGGAAGCGCGTGCATCCATCGACCATCGCGCTTTCGTCCAGATCCTTTGGGATGTTCAGAAAGAACGAGTGCAGCATCCAGAGCGTGAAGGGCTGATTGATCGCCACAAGCACGATAATGGTTGTCGGCAATATCCCCCAGACATTCCATTCAAAGAACGGCAGGAGATACCCCGAGACCAGCGTGATGTGCGGCATGGCGCGGAACACAAGCGCCGCCATCAGGATCCAGAAGGCATATTTGTAGCCCGAACGCGCCAGCGCATAGCCGCCAAGCGTTCCGAAGGTGAGCGAGATTGTCACCGTAAAGAACACCACGATGCTGGTGTTGAGCACGGCCCGCCAGAACTCTTCCTGGATCCACGCGCCCTCGTATCCGTTCATGGTGAACGGTGCGCCTGTTTCCACAATGGTCCGCGCACCTGTGATCGCGTTGGTCCAGTCCGCCTTCGAAAAGAAGTCGCCCTGAACTTTGAACGACCCCCAAGCCGTCCAAAGGAACGGGAAGGCTGCGATAATGACCCAGAGGAGCACCAGCGAGATCGAGATCACCTTGACCAGCGTGATGCGGCTTTCTGCTTTTGTAGACATGTTCAGCCCCTCACACGGATTTGCGGTTGAAGTCGCGCCAGGTGCGGATCAGCACCGGCATCAGAAGGAACGCGACCCCGATGATCGTCAGCATCGACGTAGCACCGGCCGACCCGTAGAGCGGGTTCCCCGCGGCAATCAGGTCGTTGTAGATAATCCAGGACAGCGAGGTTGCGTGCGCCTCGGCCTGGAACGATACGATCGGTTCAAAGACGCGGAAGTTGTCCATCAGCTGAATGAGCGTGATGAAGACCACCAGCGGCATCAAGTGCGGCACAACCACATAGATCATCCGCTGCCAGTTCGTCGCGCCATCAATGCGCGCCGCTTCCATCGTGTCCGAGGGCACGGTCTGAAGACCGGCATAGAAAACAATGAAGCTGAAGGGCAGGGACGACCAGATACCGTAGACGATCAGCATGATCCAGTTCAGCGAGGTCGTCGCCTTCAGACTGAGCGATGGATCATTGAACAGGATTTGGAGTGTCGCCCCGATCACCCCGTCCCCGTCCACCATCCAGAACAGGATCAGCGCGCCCACAAGCGGCGTCACGATCATCGGCAGGAGCGAGACGAAGATTGTCGGTCCTTTGAAGATCTTGGGCAGGTTATTGACGCCAACGGCGATCGCAAGGCCAAGGACCAGAACGAACGGCGTGACAACGAAGGTGTAGGTCAGAGTGAAGGCCAGCGCGCTGTAGAAGGGCAGGTTCATCAGTTTGCCAAGGAAATCACCCAAGCCCTGCGCCGTGCGCCACGCCTCGCCCACCTCTTCGCTCGCAAGGTGCGCGCGGTTGAAATAGGTGCCAAGGCCATTGAACCGCCCTAGAGGCTGTTCTTCTTGAATGGCGCGTGTCGCCTCCTGGTCAACGACGGTCGACTCGGTACAGCCGAACGGACCGCAGTTCTCGGTAACGATGAGAACCTGTTCATGTTCGATGTGAAGCGACTGAATTGCGACCGAAACAATGGGCAATGCGATGAACAGGATCATCGCGCTCAGCGTGGGTAAAATGAACCAAAAGAATGTGCGGTGTGCCATGGATCCCCGTGTCCCTGCAGAGATGTGGAAAGGGGCCCCAGCGGGGCCCCTTTGAAGTGCGGCTTAGTTGAGGAAGCCTGCTTCTTTTGCCGACGTAATGTACGCCGCTTCGATGTCAGCCAGCGTCTCTTCGGCTGTTTCGTTGCCCTGAAGGAAGTCAGCGACTTCTGCGGCAGCCGCGTTGTGCATCAGGTTCATGTACGGCAGCATCGGGTAAGGACGCGCGCCGCCTTGTGCCGTTGCCGAAACGCCCTGTGCCGCAGGACCAGGGTTGTAGCCGTCCAGAAGCCAGATGGCGTCGTCATTGTTGGCGGCAACCATTTCCGGGCTCAACGCGCTTGCAAGCGCGGCGAACGTGGCTTCAGCTTCGATGTCGGAGACGTTTGCGGCAATCGTGATGCCGTCCCACCACAGTGTCGCTGCGGGTGTCGAACCGTCACCAACAGTTGGAGCTGCAGCCAGAACCGTATTCTCGGTCACCTCAGGCGTCGAACCTTCGGCATCAAGGATCGCACCACCGCGCGACCCCCACATGATGCCCAAAGCCGACTGACCTGCTTCCCACAGACCTTGCGTCTCGTTCGAAGCATGGCTGAGGTAGTCAGGGTGCGCGTACTCGGACAGAGCTTTGATCGCGTTCAGGGCGGCAAGGCCTTGCTCGTTGTTGATGTTCGGCTCTGCCGAACCCGGCATGAAGTGCGAGCCACCCACACCGAAGAGGAACAGGTTGAAAAGCTCGCCCATGTTCCAGTTTGCCGCGTTTAGCGCGATAGGATGCTCCATGATGCCTGCGGCGCGGATTGCCTCGGCAGCGGCGACAACTTCGTCGACCGTGGACGGGATCTCCGTGATGCCGACCTGTTCAAGGATGTCGGTGCGGGCATAAAGGTGCTGTGAGTTGGCCATGAAAGCCACCGCCATCACTTCACCTTCGATGGTGATCAGCTGGTTGGGCTGGATGTTGGCGCCGTACTTTTCAACCAGATCGCCGATAGGGCGAACAAGACCATCATTCATCAGCTGAGTCAGGGTCGAGTTGGCAACGATAACGGCCGTGTACTGTGCCGGATTTGGCGTCTGGGCCTGGTTCATCATGTCCCGCGTGTCATCGCGAAGCGTGACCGTGAACTCGGACGCACCAGCGCCGCAAAGCTCCTGAGCGGTTCCCGAAACGGCCTGAATGGCCGGGAAGTCCGAGCCCAGGATCCGGATCGATTGGCCTTCCGGGCCACAGTTGATATGGCCACCGGCCATGGCCGAGGTGCCCATCAGGCCCGCGGCAACGCCCACAAGAGCGATTTTTTTCAGAAACATATGTCTCTCCCTGTTTCTGTGTTGGCGGATGCACCTTGCAACCGTGCATCCTTGGTTCTGGCAGGGATCGTGCACCTTTTCGGACGTTTTCCGCCCGTTCCCGGTGATTCCCCCCACCGTCGCAACAAAAGCCTAGGCGAGAGATGAAATTCGTAATAATGAAAACGTTCTATGCGTGATATAGATGAAATTGATCTTAGGCTTGTCGATACGACCCTTCTGATCGTCTTTTTGGGGATCATGCGGCACCGTAAGGCGACAGCCGTTGCGCGTGAAATGGGCCTGACCCAACCCGCCGTCAGCCACGCGTTGAAACGCTTGCGCGCGCTCTATGGTGACCCGCTTTTTTTGCGGCGCGCTCAAGGGCTTGAGCCAACCGCCTTGGCACGAGACCTTGAACCAAAGATCCAGAAAATCGTCGCTCTGATCACCGAAACGCTCGTTGATCGTGCTGCGTTTGACCCTCAGATCACCGCCACAACCGTCCGTATCGCGGCGTTCGACTATGAACTTGCGACCTTCCTGCCGGAACTCGTCACCCGGCTCCACAAAGTCAGCCCGAACATCACGATCCAGGCTATCGGGAAGGCCGACATCGAGTCCCTGGACGCCCTGACCATGGGCGAAATCGACCTCGCCGTCGGGTATTTTGACATCCCCGCCCAGCGCGCTGCGGAGTTCATCGCAGAAGAACTATGTTCGGAATGGTATGTCGTCGCCGCACGCCGCGGCCACCCGATCTTTGACGGCCCCCTTGATGCGGAACGCTTTGCCGCCGCCGACCACCTTCTCGTGTCTGCCAGCGGCCGCGCGATCACGTCTGTTGATCGCGAACTCCAGCGTCGCGGCCTTCAACGCCGCATTCGAACGACCGCCCCGTCGCTTCTCGGCGCCCTTTCGATCATTGAACAAACCGATTTCGTCGCAACGCTCCCTGCGCGCGTCGCAGAAACCTTCGGTGCCCGTTTCCGCCTCGAGGAAGCCCCGCTGCCCTTCCAAGTTGACCCTTTCTCTCTCCACGTCGTGCGCCACGTCCGCAACGCGGAGAACCCGGTTCTAAGCTGGATCGTCAGCGTGCTGGACGAGCTTCAGCAGGACAAGTTTCTGAATTACCTCTAATGCGCGCCTCTTTGTTGCCGGCAAGCTGCGCGCTAGAGCATCATCTCGAAGTCTCTACCGGTCTCGAATTCATTAGTTGCGCTACACGCTCGATATGAGCAGCGATACGACTTCCCCAGTGTGGTCTCATTTCAAAGTGAAGTCCGCCCCGATCTTTTGCTGACGCGGCTGATAGGATCGAGTCTTTTTTACACCCTGCGTCTCTCTCTTATGCAGGTTTTTGCCAAAAATGCTTCAAGCTGCCATCTCGATTTGAAGCCCGACTTCACGTCGCAAGCGTTCGCAGAGCTCCCTTCCGCGAGCTTCAGAAAGACGCTCCAACGGTGGACGCACGTTGGCCCAACGCGGGTCCCCGCTTTGCAGGGCGAGCAGGCGCTTTTGGGCTGGGATGGGGGCATATTCCTGAACGATCAGTCTCAGTTTCTTAACGGTTTCAAAGGCCGAACGTGCCTCTTCGATCTTTCCAGATGCATATTGGTCGACCAGCTGAGCAATACCGCGGGTGTTTAGGTTCGCAGTCGCCGTGATGCAGCCCGGCCCGCCCAGTTCCAAGGCATCAAAAAGCGGCAGCTCGGATCCAGGATAGACGACCAGCCCGTCTATGTCGAAAAGGGCCCGCGTGTTTTCCCAGTCGCCCGAGGAATCCTTGATCCCGAGAATCTGTTCGGGAAATGCGCGCTTCAAACGTGCCACGAGGTCCGGCGACAGGCCCACGCCGGAGACCTGGGGGATGTGGTAAAGGTAGATCGCTAGATCGTCCCGGCCCACCATCTCGATCAGACGCGCGAAGTAGTCATAAAGACCATTATCGCTGACGCCCTTGAAGTAGAACGGGGGCAAGATCATTGCGCCTGCACAGCCCATGTCTGTTACGCGGCGGGTCAAATCAGCCGTTTCGGGCAGATTGGTAAGGCCAGTTCCCGGGATCAGACGGGCTGGGTCAATCCCATTGGCGGCAAGGTGGTCGAGCAACTCTAGCCGCTCGGCGGTTGACACCGAAAGTGCTTCGCCTGTCGTCCCGAACGGTGCAAGCGCGGCGCAGCCGTCCGCGATAAGGCGTTCCACGTTCTCAAGGTAAAGGTCCTTGGCGATCGTCAGATCATCTTCGAAGGGCGTCAGATTGGGCGCGATAACGCCGCGTGCGATCGGAAAATCTGTCATTGTCTAAAAAACTCCTTCAGCCTGCGACCGGCTGAAACACATCAGCGTACATGTCGCGAAGTTGGTTCTTCTGGACTTTGCCCATCGTGTTGCGGGGCCGGGCGTCCATGATCTCGATCCGCCGCGGGCGCTTGAAGCCCGCAAGATCGCGACGCACCAGTGCTTCGATCTCTGCCGTATCGAGCGTTGCGCCTGCTTCTGGGACCAGCACGGCCACAACGCTTTCCCCGAAATCCGGGTGCGGAGCGCCAACCACGGCGCTTTCGTTGACACCCGGAATATCATCGAGAAACAGCTCGATTTCCTTGGGATAGATATTGTAGCCGCCCGAGATGATCAGGTCTTTGCCGCGCCCGACGATGTGCACGTAGCCCCTTTCATCGATCAGTGCGAGGTCGCCGGTGATGAACCAGCCGTCTTCCATCAGCTCTTCCGCCGTCTTTTCCGGCAACTGCCAGTAGCCCTTGAATACGTTTGGGCCACGCACCCAAAGGACGCCGATTTCGCCGGTCGGCATCTCGGCCCCACTTTCGGCATCGCAAATCTTGGCTTCGACCCCGGGTAGGGGGAAACCAACCGTTCCGGCACGCCGCTCTCCATCATAGGGGTTCGATGTGCTCATCGACGTTTCCGTCATCCCGTAGCGCTCGAGGATACGGTGACCGGTGCGCTCTTCGAATTGCTTGTGGGTTTCCGCGAGTAGCGGAGCAGAGCCCGAGATGAACAGGCGCATGTGGCCCACAAGGTCTTTGGTGAAGCGGGGATCATCCAGAAGGCGGGTATAGAAGGTCGGCACGCCCATCATGGTCGTTGCCTCCGGGAGTCGATCCAGCACCGTATCGGCGTCGAATTTCTCAAGGAAGATCATTGAGCCACCTGCCAAGAGCATCACATTTGTCGCCACGAAAAGGCCGTGGCTGTGAAAGATCGGCAGCGCATGGAGGAGGACGTCATCTGAAGTGAAGTGCCACGTTTCGATCAGGGCCTTGGCATTGGACAGAAGGTTGTCCTGCGTCAGCATGGCCCCTTTGGAGCGGCCGGTCGTCCCGGACGTATAAAGAAGCGCGGCAAGGTCGTCCGCGCCGCGCGGGCATGTCTCGAACGCCTTGTCCTGCTTTGCGACAGCTTCCGTGAGCGTGCCCGTTCCGTCCGCGCCAAGCGTCTTCAGGAGCGCGCCTGCCTTTGCGGCGATATCGGTCAAGTCGGCCTCTTCGCCGGGATCACAGACGAAAAGTTTTGCGCCGCTGTCGCCGACAAAATAGTCCAACTCACGCGCCGTGTAGGCCGTATTGAGCGGCAGAAATACCGCGCCCGCTTTCACGCAGGCGGCATAGAGTGACAAAGCCTGACGCGACTTTATGACGTGAACAGCGACCCGATCTCCGGGTTGAACGCCAAGCGAACGCAACGCGTTGGCCGTCTGCCCAACTTCGTCCAGAAAGGCACCATGGGTGACCGTCGTGCCGTCTGCCAGATGCAGAAACGAAGTATCTTTGCCCTCATGGGGGGCGAAAAGTGCGTCGTAGAGCGGGTTGATCATGGGCGGTGGGATCCTTGCTGGGTGGCGGCGCCGTGGCTAGGGCGCGGCCTCGTCTTCTCTTTCGACCATCTTCATGTAACGCGAGAAGCCTTCGACGATGTGGCGTTCGGCTGCCTTGCGTGCGGCCTCGGCGTTCCCGGCCGCGACAGCGTCACTGATAGCGCGATGCTCTTCGAGGGACCTGGCGATGTTATTTGCAACCGACAGACCGCGGCGGCGGAACAGGTGCATCTCCTTGACCATGTTGTCGTACATGGCCTTGGCACGCGGATTTGCGGCACCCTCCAGAAGCATGTCGTGGAATTCAATGTTGAGTGTATAGTAGGTCGCTCGGTCTTCGTTCGTTTGGGTTTTTTCCATCGCCGCGATGTTTGCCGCCAACGCCTTGGCAAGCTCGGGTTCCTCGCCTTCCTTGACGCGTCGCGCAGCGCACGCGCAAGCAAGCGCGAAGATCGCGCCGCGCAATTCGTAAAGGTTGCGTACCTCGCCTAGGGTCGTCTCGTGCACGAATGCGCCGCGATTGGCGATTAGGTCGATCAGGCCGGAATCCGCAAGCGAGCGGATCGCTTCGCGGACCGTGCCGCGGCTGACGCCCATGGCGTTTGACAGTGCGAGTTCGTTGAGCTTTTCGCCACCGGGGAGGTCCCCTTCGACGATCATACGCTCGATCTCGCCACGTACTTCGCCTGCAAGCGTGGCGCGCCCCTGTCCGATTGTTCTGGCCGTTAGTGTCATGATGTTCTCATCTCCTAGCCGGGACATTTTGTCAACAATCAACATTTATATTGCTAATCGCTGATCTTTGGCATACTCCTATCACCGTTGTGAAAACCTAGGGAGGCGAATTATGGCGCAGGCCGCACGCGACGCTGCAAACGGCACGCAGGAAACGGACACCGACACGGCGCTTCCCCTTCCCAGCACGGCGCTCAAAGGCATTCGCGTTCTGGACCTCACACGGGTCCGCTCGGGCCCGACGTGTGTTCGCCAATTCGCCGATTGGGGCGCGGATGTCATCAAGGTCGAGACGCCGTCGGACGCCGCTCAACTTGGTGGCCCGCGCTCAGGGCCGGATTTTCAGAACCTGCATCGCAACAAGCGCTCGCTGACGCTCAACCTTAAGTCGGAAGAAGGCCTGGCAGCGTTTCGAAAGCTGGCAAAGACTGCCGATGTGATCGTCGAGAATTTTCGTCCCGGCGTCAAAAAACGCCTTGGCATCGACTATGAAACGCTTTCGGCGGACAACCCGGGCCTGGTCTATGCCTCCATCTCTGGTTTCGGACAGGATGGCCCGTTGGCTGCGCGTCCCGGCTTTGACCAGATCGCCCAAGGCATGGGCGGATTGATGTCGATTACGGGTAAGCCGGGTGAAGGACCTATGCGGGTGGGCATTCCCATTGCGGACCTTTGCGCCGGGCTGTTTGCGGCTCAAGGCATTCTGATCGCACTGATGGAGCGGGCGCAATCGGGCAAGGGACAGTGGATCCAGACATCACTTCTGCAAGCGCAGGTTTTCATGCTCGATTTCCAGGCGGCGCGGGTGTTGATGGATGGCGATGTCCCGGTTCAGGCGGGGAACAATCACCCAACCTCAATCCCCACGGGCGTCTTCAAAACCGCGGACGGTCACATGAATCTCGCCGTGGCTGGGCAGGAGATTTGGAAGCGCTTCGCCAAGGGCATGGGGCGTGAAGATTGGATCGACAATCCAAGCTACGAGACCGCTTCGGCGCGTTCTGACAACCGCGACGCCCTGAACGCCGAGATCGAAGCAATCACGGTCGGCAAGACGACCGCCGAATGGATCGATATCATGAACGAAGAGGGCGTTCCGGCGGGTGAGATCAATGACATTGGTCAGGTGTTCGAGAACCCGCAGGTCCACCACCTGGGCCTGGCTCAACCCATCGTCAGTCAAGAGCGCGGCGCGACACACCTCGTCGGTCAACCGATCATCATGAGCCGAACCCCAAGCCACATTGCATCGCCACCGCCGACAGCCGGGCAGCACTCTGCCGACATCCTGAAAGAGATCGGCTATTCGGAAGGCGAGATCGCCGCGATGAAAGATCAAGGCACCATTTAATTCAACGGACGCGAACCATGACCGATAAAATCATCACCGAGAAATCGGGCGAAATCGCCCGTATCATCTTTAACCAGCCCGAAAAGCGGAACGCGGTTTCGTTGGAAATGTGGGAAGCCGTCGAAGCTGCGGTTGATACGTACGAAGCGGACCCGGACGTTCGCATCCTGATCCTTTCGGGGGCTGGCGGGAAGGCGTTCGTTTCGGGTGCGGATGTTTCGAAGTTCGAGAGCGAGCGTGCTAGCGAAGAAGCCGTGGCGCACTACAACGCAACGACAAAGCGGGTCTATGACAAGCTTGAAGCGTTCTCCAAGCCCACGATCGCACAGATCGACGGGTTCTGTATTGGGGGCGGGGTGGCTCTGTCGCTCAGCTGTGATTTGCGGATTTGCGGCGAAGGCTCGCAGTTTGCGGTCCCTGCGGCCAAGTTGGGCCTCGGGTACGGCTATCCGGGGATCAAGCGGCTCGCCGACGTGGTCGGCCCATCCTTCGCTAAGGAAATATTCTTCACTGCACGCCGCTTTGACGCAGAAGAGGCGCGGATCATGGGACTGGTGAACCGGGTTGTTCCCGATGACAAGGTGGGTGAGGTCGCAGAAGAGACCGCCAAGATGATTGCGGCCAATGCGCCGATGACTGTCAGCTCCGTGAAATTCATCGTCGCCCAGACTGTTGCGCCCGAAAGTGAACGCCAGCTCGAAGAATGCGAACGCCGCGTGAAGGCCTGCTTTGACAGTCAGGACTACATCGAAGGCCGTCGCGCAT
>CAZWZG010000003.1:0-40651 GCA_964638245.1 uncultured Rhodobacterales bacterium | reverse complement strand
CGCCGCGTGAAGGCCTGCTTTGACAGTCAGGACTACATCGAAGGCCGTCGCGCATTCCTTGAAAAGCGCAAGCCACAGTTCGTGGGCGCCTGATGGCCGACGCTCCAAAGCGCATCGATGAAGCCGCTGCGCGCGCACATTTTGAACATGCGATCGAAGGCCATGAACAGGCTTTCGAGACCTTTTTCTTCGCGCGCTTTCTTGGGCTGGACTTCGAGTATTTGCCCGAAGATGCGCCTGACGCGGACAAAGAGGTTTGCCGATTGACCTTCGAGGTGACCGACCTGCTGCGCAATCCGCAGGGGTCTTTACATGGCGGAGCGATGGCCTCGGCCATGGACATCTCTATGGGGCACCTGGTCAAGAAAATCGCAGGTCCAGGTGCCACGATCGAATTGAAGGTTCAGTTCATGCGCCCCGTGATGGGTGGCACAGTGACGTGCGAAGGGCGGTTCACAAAGAAAGGTCGGTCCTTGTCTTTCATGGAAAGTCGCCTCATGGGTCCTGACGGAAAACTCGCCGCCCTTGCGACCGCAACTTGGAAGATGCCGACCCCATGACTGACCGAACCCGCGCCATTGACGCTGATCTCCTTTCACAGATCCGCGCTCGCTTTGCCCATGTCGACGCCTGTCCTTTCGAGGGCGAGCGTGTGTTCTTTGAAAATGCAGGTGGCGCTCTGACGCTTAACTCTGTGGTCGAGACATCGGCGAAATTCGCGGCCATCCCCGACAATCAGGGGCGCGACAATCCGGCTGCTCATGCGTTGGTTGCGTTGATCGACAAGTCCAAGGACGACATGAGCGTGTTCTTTAACGCGCCTGAGGGTCGATTTTTCGTCGGCGAAAGCGGGACCGAACTCCTCTTCCGGCTGATCCGTACTGCGATTGTTGGCACGCCGGAGGGGCGCGTGCTGGGCAGCACTCTTGAGCATCCCGCAACCCGAAGTGCGGCGCGCCATTGGGCCGAAGTTGCTGGCAAGGCGCATGTTCTGGTGGCCCATGACGACGAGACCGGATCGGTTGGCCCCGAGCAATATGTCCCAGAGATCACGCCAGATACCCGTGTGGCCACAATCCTGCACACCTCGCCTGTCACTGGCGTGGGTGTGGATGTGGCCGCTATTGCCGCTGAAATTCGCAGCGTTGCGCCGGACTGCATAGTAATCGTAGACGGCATCCAGCATGCCGCCCATGGCCGTCTGGACATCCAGAGCTATGACGTCGACGGCTATGTTGTCTCGCCCTACAAGGTCTTCTCGCGCCATGGTTATGGCGTGGCCTGGGTCTCGGACCGGCTGAATGCATTGAAGCATGAGCATCTGATCGACGCTCCCGGAGAGCCTTGGGAATTTGGCACGCGGGACACCGGCGCCTATGTGACATTTTCCGATGTAGTCGATTACTTCGACTGGCTTGGTGGGGAAGTGTGCTCGGCAGGCGACCGACGGTCTCGGATCGTAGCGGCGGGTGAAGCGATCCACGCCCATGAGAAGTCGCTGACCGACGCGATGATCCATGGGACGGGCAACCTCAAAGGCTTGGCTGACGTGGAGGCCGTGACCATCATCGGCGGTGTGGACAACCCCAAGCGCGAAGGGCTTGTTTCGATCACCGTTGACGGGATGGAGGCGCCCGACGTCGTGACGGCTCTGCGCAAGCGCGGTATCCGCACCCATACGCGCAAGGCCGATCATTACTCAGGCAATATCCTTGATCCGCTGGGCATGAGCGGCGCGATCCGCGTGTCCATGTGCCACTACAACAGCGAGACCGAGGTTGCGCAGTTCCTGCAAGCCATTCGCGAGATTGCAGACGCGGCCTAAGCCGACGCGAGGCGTTCAAGCTCTTTTACAAGGCCGGCTTCGAGGTCAACTCCATCGACCTTTGCCGCGCGCAATGCGGCCAACGCTCGGTCACCGGGGAGGCGAGGAGCCGGGTTTGGAGCAGCGCTTGCTTCTAGCAACGCTCGAGCGTCACCAAGTCGCGCGGCGGCCGTGGCGGGAGGGCACAGCAGGCTCGCATCGATCAGGAAAAACATGTGTCCGACATTCGGCACCATAGCAGTGTCAACGTTTGCATTGGGGACTTCTGACAGGATCGCTGCTCCTGCAAGAATGCCAGTCATCAAATCCAGCGCCAAAGACAGGCTTGCGCCTTTCCTGCCCCCAATGGCCTGCATCTGACCTTGCAACGCAGCGGCTGCATCGGTGGTCGGGTGCCCATGCTGATCGGTCGCCCAGGTGTCGGGGATGGCTTGGCCCGCAGCGGCGGCGCGTCGAACCTTTGAGCGTGCGGCGACCGACAAGGCGATATCAAGGATCAGGTGATTGCCGTCAGGCTCGGGCAGGGCAAGGCCGATAGGCTGGTTACCTAGGACCGCAGCACGTCCGCCCGGCGCGGCAATCATCGGCGCTGTATTGGTTGTGAATATCGCGGCCATACCAGCCTCAGCGGCGTGGAATAGGTGCGGTGCCAAGGCTCCAAGATGTGTGGAACCACGACAAAAGACGGCCGAGAGGCCCGTCGCGCGAGCAGCCTCGATCCCGGCTTGTGTGGCACGGTGCGCAACGGCCGCCCCGAGCCCGTTTTGCCCGTCGACTTGGCATAGCGCAGGGGCAGGGGACGTGACCTGAGGCACAGCAACTGGGTTCGCCCCGCCGTCCCTAAGGCGGTCCACATATGCGCTCACACGGGATAACCCGTGCGTCCTGATCCCCATCATCTCGGCGGTGACGAGCGCTTGGGCGGCATCCTTCGCCATATCGAGGCGCATGGATGCCGCTTCAAAGGCGCGCGAAACCAGCTTGACCAGATCGGCTTCGCTGAGCCGTGGCATGCCGTTAGCCGCCTGCTTTTTCTGCCTCGCCAGCGCTGGTGTTGCCGAACCGGTTGAGCAGCGGCAGGAGGGCGAGCAAAGCTGCGGTCACGCAGATGATGACGACAGAAGGCGTACGCTCCAGGAAAATCCCAAAGGATCCGCGCGAAATGGTCATCGTCTGGCGCAATGCCTCTTCGGCCAGTGGACCAAGGACTAGCGCCAGAACAAGCGCTGCGGGCGAGAAGCCATAAAGCCGCATGAAGAAGCCGACAATACCGGCCGCGAACATCAGGTAGGTCTCAACAAAGCTGGCATGCACACTGAATGTCCCCAGCGCACAGACGACCACGACACATGGACCGAGAACACGGTAGGGCACCTTGATCATCTGTACGAACAGCGGGATCGCAAAGATCGAGATCACCAAGAGGACCATATTGCCAAGGTACATGGAGGCAATCAAACCCCACGCCAGTTCGGGGTTCTGCTCCATGAAGAGCGGCCCAGGGCGTAGACCCCAAAGCAGGAACGCCGCCAGGAGAACGGCGGTTGACGCCGAGCCGGGAATGCCAAGGGTCAAAAGCGGGATCATTGCGCCCGAGGAAGCCGCGTTGTTCGCCGTTTCTGGTGCGACCAGTCCCGCCATCTCGCCCTTGCCGAAGTTTTTGGAGTTCTTTGAAACCGAGCGCTCCGTCGAATAGGCCATCAGTGATGCGATCGTGGCACCGGCGCCGGGGATGACGCCCACAACAAAGCCAAGGATCGAGCCGCGCACCATCGTCATTCGAGTGGAAATCCAATCCTGCGCCGTCGGCCAGAACCGTTCTTCCTTGTCGTACTGTACGATCGCGCCCGTCCCGGTTTTGTGGAGCCCGTTATAAAACGCGTAAAGAAGTTCGCCGAGCCCAAACAGACCAATGGCGATCGGGATGAAGTAGATGCCACCGATCAGTTCGGCGGACCCAAACGTATAGCGGCTCTGCCCCGTCTCGAGGTCGACGCCGACGGTGCCAAGCGCAAAGCCGATCAGGGCCGAGATCACGCCGAGCTTCCAATTGGTGCCGATCATAACGATCAGCGTCAGCATGCCCATCACGGCCAGGAGGAAGTATTCGGGTGGCCCGAAGCTGCGGCTGACTTGGGCAAAAAGGGGCGCAAGGATCGTGATCAGGATCACACCAACGGTGCCGCCCACGAACGACGCTGCCGCCTGCATCACTAGCGCGGGTCCGGCGCGCCCGTTCTTTGCCAGCGGGAAGCCGTCAAATGTCGATGCGACGGTCGCGCTTTCCCCCGGTGTATTCAGGAGGATCGATGTGATCGTACCTCCATACATCGCGCCGTAGTAGATCGCGGCCAACATCATGATCGCGCCGATCGGGTCCATGCCGAAGGTGACCGGAAGAAGGATTGCAAGCCCGGCTGACGGGCCGAACCCAGGGATCACGCCAACAATCATACCGACAATCGCTCCGATCAGAAGGTAGAGCATATTGATCGGTGAGATGGCCACCGAAAGGCCCATCATAAGATCCGAAAAGATATCCATAGCGACGGCTCCGGCTTGTAAAGGCGAGGACTTAGATGGGAAGCTCGAAAAGAGCAGGCGGCATATTGGCGTTCAGAACCCGATCGAAAAGGAGGTAAACTCCGCCAGGAATGAGGATGGACAGAGCTACGTTCTTCAGCAGTTGTCCGCGGTTTAGGATCATCAGGGTCGTACCCAAAAAAATCACCGTCGCCACAAACCCGCCGAACAGGCGGAGCAGGACAGCATAGGAAACCGCCAAAGCCATAAGAAGAACGACGTCTTTCCAGGCTTGGGGATTTGAACGCTCGCGCTCGGCTTCGTTCTGTCTGAGATCTTCAATCAACGTCCAGAGGATCATGATCGCCGCCGTGACACCAATAAGGCGTGGAAAGAACCCGGGTCCTGGGCGACCTGTGCGTGTCAAAAAGTTCAGATCGGCGAAGGCGACGTAGCTGTAGTAGATCGCTCCGGCGAGCAATACGACGAGGAAGACGCGGCGCATGGTTCGAAGTCCTGTGGTAAGAGTGTTCGGCCGCGGGGTGTCCCGCGGCCGAAGCATCGCAGTACGCTTGGCGCCTACTCGATGGCGCCGACTTCGCGCAGTACTGTTTCAAAGCCGTTCTTGGTGTCGGCAAGGAAGCTACGGAACTCTTCACCGTAAAGGACGGTTGGCGTGAGCGTGTTGCCCGAGATGTACTCGCCCCACTCCGGCGTTTCGACAACCTGCTGCATGGTCGCGATCCAGAAGTCCTGAGCTTCCTGTGGCGCGTTCGGCGGCAGGATCAGGCCACGCGGCATCGAGACGCCGATGTTGTACCCGATTTCACCCATCGTCGGCACACCTTCCAGAGCGGCAGGCGTCGTCTGACCCGAGAAGACCAAGGGACGCAGGTCGCCGGATTCGATCAGGCCGAGAATTTCGCCGGGGTTACCGACCATTGCGTCGAGCGCGTTCGACAAGAGAGCAGTTGTCTGTTCGGACATCGAGTTAAAGGACACGTAGTCGAACTCAAAACCGGCTTTCTCAGCGAACAGGGTCGGAACGATGAAGTCGACGTTGACCGAGCCCGTACCACCGATGTTGATCGGGTTTTCTTTGGCGTTAGCAATGAACTCTTCGATGTTCTGGATCTCGCTGTCGCCGTTGACCACAAGCACGAGGTCGTCGGTTGCAAGAAGAGCTACTGGCGTGAAGTCCTCAGGCTGCCAAGGCGTATCGGCCTGAAGCGGCGTGGTCACGAAGCTGCCCGAAGTGGTTGAGATGCCGTATCCATCGCCATCCTGTGCGAACAGATAGCCCCAGCCGACGGCGCCCGAGCCGCCTGCGCGGTTTTCGGCAGAGATATCGCCGGGATAAAGGTCATATTTGTTCAGGATTTCAATGATGCTACGCGCCATGATGTCGTTGCCGCCACCCGGGCCGAACGCAATCGTCCAGTCCAGCGTCTCATCCGACGACGGATAGTCCTGCGCGGCGACCGGGGTCGCAAAGGCAAGCGGCGCTGCAATGGCAGCGGCTGCAACGACGCCCAGTAGGCCGCGTCCGATTTGGGTCTCTGTCTTTTCCATGAGGATCCTCCCTAGGTTTTGCATGGATGTTCGGCCTTGCGCGGTCAGCGCTTGGCCCAATTGGTTGATTGCCTCTAAGTCTCTTCGCTGATTGCACTTTCGCTTAGGGCCAGAAGGCGTGATTTCCCATTTAGGTGGTGCTGACTGCCGGCTTGGCTAGCCGCTTGGGCGT
This sequence comes from uncultured Rhodobacterales bacterium, assembly GCA_964638245.1. Lineage (GTDB taxonomy): Bacteria > Pseudomonadota > Alphaproteobacteria > Rhodobacterales > Rhodobacteraceae > CAZWZG01. Next base: position 34,559 of record CAZWZG010000003.1, on the reverse strand, counting down.
CCCCAGCCTCAATTGCGGCAACGATCCGGTCGTGTTCTTCGTTCGAAATGCGCAAGGCTGCAGTGCCCGTCAGGACCTGGAATCGAAACAGGCGCACTTCTTTGCCCAAGGACTTGTAGAGAGCTGCCGGACGCTGCATGCGTGCGGCATCGGCAACGTCACTATGAAACGAGTTGTTGATTGTGAAATAAGCCTCTTCGTCGCGATCCTCGATGGCCTGAGCCATCGCAACGACTTGTCTCCTAAGGTGCACTCGAACGGATTCTTCTGCGCGTTCAGCAACACGGGCGCACAGCATCCCGGCAAGCATCGCCCGCAAATCATAAAGCTCAAGCGCATCTTCAAGTGACAGCTTGCGAACATATACGCCTTCATTGGCGACCGCCGTAACAAGTCCATCTGCCGCCAACGACCGCGCGGCATCGCGTACAGGAGCTCTGCTAACGCCCATCTGCATCGCGAGGCTATGTTCATTGAGCCGTTCGCCTGCAGGCACTTCGCCTTCGAGAATCATACGCTCCAGCTCATCGCGCACTTCAAGAACCAGCGGTTTCTGGCGCTTGAATCCTCTGGAATCGCTAAGGTTGGCGGCGTCTCTCATGGGCGCAATCAATTCGATTAAATGTCGATTGTCAACATTATTCCGTTGAATGATGACTAAATGGCGTCTAGTTAACGCAGGTGCTGGCGACTATGAGGTGCTGGCGCGACAAGGAAAGGCGCGAGGCTTCATGGCACGATCACTCACCGGTAAAACCGCTTTTGTCTCAGGATCAGGCAAGAATATCGGACGCGGGATCGCCGTGCATTTGGCCAGCCTAGGAGCAAATGTCGTCGTCAACGGATCGCGCGATGAAGTGTCCTGTGCCGAAACTGCCAAACTGATTTCAGAAGCGGGCGGGCAAGCCCTTGTCGCCATGGGGGACATGGGCCGCTCTGAGGACGTCAATCGGGTCGCCGAAGCGGCTCTCAAGCGGTTTGGCACGGTCGATATTCTGGTCAACAACGCTGCCCGCCGTCCCCACAAGCCATTTCTTGAAATGACGGACGAAGACTGGGACGGTGTCGTCGACGTCGCCCTTACCGGGGCGTACCGTTCGGCGCGTGCCTTCTTGCCCGGCATGGTCGACAAAGGTTGGGGGCGCATCGTCAATTTTGCAGGGATGAAAGCCATTCGAGGTTATTTCGAGGGGGCACCGATCTCTGCCGCTAAGCATGGGGTCTGGGGGCTGACCAAAGCGCTCTCGACCGAGTTTGCGCCCAAGGGAATTACCGCCAACGTCATCTCGCCGGGTCAAATCCGAAAGGATGAACTAGACGCCGACGATCCGAAACGCGTGGCCAGCATTCCCGCAGGCTTCATGGGGCAATCAAGCGACATCGCCGCCACGGTCGGGTTTCTCGCGTCCCCCGACGCGCGGTTCATCACCGGTCAGATGATTGCCGTGAACGGCGGAGAATCCACCTAACCGCATCTCTACAGGGAAAGGCCCGATGTGAGCACCACGCTGCCCCGCAGTCTTGCCACCATCGCCATGGGTCTTGTCGGCACGGGCCTATTTCTCTTGGCCGGTTTGCCGCTTCCGTTTTTGTTTGGTCCCTTGATCGCCTGCCTTATCGCGGCGCTTGCAGGGGCGCCGGTGGTCGGGCCCGGCAAGATCGGCGTGCTGATGCGGACGATCCTTGGCGTGGCGATCGGCGCGTCGATCACGCCCGAATTGATCGCGCGCCTCCCACAGATGACCCTGTCGTTGGCGATGGTGCCCCTTTACGTGATCACCGTGGCAGCGATAGGCGTGCCGTTCTTCAGGCGAGTCTATGGCCTCGACAAACCGACCGCGTTTTATGCTGCCATGCCCGGTGGTCTGCAGGAAATGACGGCGTTTGGCGAGGAATCGGGTGCGAAAGTGCGCACACTGACTCTCATTCACGCCACGCGGCTGCTTGTGATCGTGTTGACCGTCCCTTTGATCATGGTCGTGGGATTTGGTGCTGACCTGGACAACCCGATTGGAGCGCCCGCCGCCACGCTTCCTTGGTATGAGATGGTGATCATGGCCGCCGCCGCCTTGATCGGCTGGCAAGTGTTCAAAAGTCTTGGCGTGTTCGGCGCGGCAATCATAGGCCCTATGGTCTTTGCCGCTGCACTTTCCCTTGGCGGAGTGATCCATTCGCGGCCTCCGGCGGAAGCAATCCTTGCCGCGCAATTCTTTATCGGCATGGGGCTGGGTGCGGGATATGTCGGTGTCACGCTGACCGAGCTGCGAAAGGATGTCACCGCGGGCCTGATATACGTCGTGATCGTTGCTGCGGTTGCATTCGTGTTTGCCGAGGTCGTGATCCTCACAGGGCTCGCGCCAGCGATCGACGGTTTTCTCGCCTTTGCCCCGGCAGGCCAGGCCGAAATGGCGATCCTTGCCATCATCATTGGTGCAGATCTCGGTTTCGTGGTGCTCCACCATGTTGCCCGGGTATTTTTTATCCTGACCTGTTCGCCCATTGCCGCGCGCGTGCTTGGCTTCAGCAAGAAGGAAGGTAAATCCGATGAGTGATTCCTGGCAGGTTGCAGCGACGGTCCACGCCCCGGGCCCAAGCGAAGGCGATCCCGCGCCGTATTCGGGGCCTGACAGTTTCACCTTTGTTCGATTGCGACTTCGCGATCCGGGCGGTGTGGAAGGCAACGGGTTCACGGGCCGTTTCCTTGCGCCAGAAGTCGCGCATTTTCTGAACCGTGCGGTGTCCGAGGTTCTGAAAAGCGGTACGATAGACCCCATCGCCGCCCTTGCTGCGAAGTACAACCCGAGACGCATGGGGGGCGTCGTGGTGTCAGCGCTGTCTGCGCTGGATATCGCGCTCACCGACATCGCTGCGCAGCGTGCGGGCCAAAGCGTTGCAGAGTTTCTGGGCGGAAAAAGGTCGGCGGCCCCAGTTCATGTGACGTGCGGTTTCCCTGAATTGGAGGAGCACGCGTTGGCCGATACGTGCGCCCGCGAAGTCGCCTCCGGCGCTGCCGGCGTGAAGGTTCTGATTGCCGCCAAGGGGCGAAGCGTTCAGGAGGATCTGACGCGCCTTTACGCGGTGCGCCGCGCCATCGGGCCGACGGCAGACCTCATTGCGGATGCAAATTGCAAGATGGAGCTTGATACGGCACTTCGATTTGTCGAGGGCGCACAGGACTTGAACCTGACGTGGCTCGAAGAACCCGTGATCGCCAATGACACCGCTGCGCTGGCGCGGCTTGCAAAAGAGGGCATCCCGCTCGGAGCGGGGCAGATGGAGCAAAGCGCCGAGCGTTTCGAGGCGCTTCAGGATGCTGGTGTGTCTGTTATCCAGCCCAACGCTGTTTTCCTAGGTGGTTTCCAAGCGGCCATCAAAGTCGCGCGAAAGGCAGCTGCCAATGGTGCGTCGATTTCAATGGCCGGGGGCTGGGACGTGCTGAACCTGCATTGGATTTGTGGAGCGCTCGACCATGGTGCGGTCGAACTTCACCGCGCCCAGGCCCGGATCGCGCGCCTTTTTATGGCTGACCTTACAGTCGTCTCGGATGGCATGATTGCTGCTCCAGATGTTGTTGGCTTAGGTCTGATACCGGACGAAGTAGGTTTGAAGTCATGCCTCTGTGATTGAAGAAAGCGGGGCTCAAGGGTTGCCGCAATAAGCGTGACCGATCGGTCGGGACAGAGCAGCTGTTCATACTTTTTCAGATTTGGGTCCAGTATTTCTATGCTTGCAGGTGAGGCAGGCGATGGCTAATGCCAGTTTTTTGCTGGAGGTTCCCTGGTACCGTTGGGATTCCCGAGCTGTTGGTGACGCTCTGTCGGATGCCGCATCCGAAAGCCTGCGGGATCGGGAACGCCAGTTTGCACTAGGCATGGAAGGTGGTGTGAAGGCATCTTGCGCGGATGCTATCGAAGCCACCGTGGCTTCGGTGGGTCCTGATGAGCTGGCTTTGCGCATGATCGTGGATGGGACCTCGGCCGATGCGCTCGCAATGCTTGAAGGCGTTTGGGTGATCGGTCGGACTCCGCCCGGCTTTGAAATCGAAACCGTCCGATGTCGCACGCTGACCCAGTTGATCGAGGAGATGGCCGAAACGGGCGTCGCCTATGTTGAGATCGCCGGCAACGATCAGATCATGTTCACGGCTATTGCTGGAATGTCCGAGCAACCAAAGTCCGTATACAGTGCCACGCGTCAGGGTTTTGACGACTATCGTCATCTGATGCCCACCACGGGTTGGCTCTTAGTTCTTTTGGGGGCGCTTTATAGAACAATGAAGCGCCTCCCGCCCTCGTCGTCTTCCCAACTCACGACTTTCTGGCGTGGATGCCGGGGGACCTGGCGATCCTAGATATTCTTTCGTTCGGTTTCACCCTGGCATCCGTTCACGAGGAAGGCTTTGTCTAAGCGACGCCATCCTTGACTTTCCCGCGGGACTAAGCGGCTGCTCAATGCAATTGCAAACACGTCGATCTTCAACCTCGCAGAACGGCCGCTGTTCTTTGGCTTCTTCGCTCCTCGCTCAGTTGGCTGGACTTGAAGCGCAACGATTGATGTCCTCGCGGTCCAATGGACTGCCTACCGAAAGTAGGAGCTCAATTGGCTTGAAGATCCGCTCTGTCCGAACAGCGGACGTTCGCACGCGACGCCAATGCCTCCGAGGCTTTGTATTCGCAGCCTGTGGAAGCCGCGAATCTCTGCGTTTACGCTCTCTCGTTCGTCTCAGCGAACGAGACATTGGTTCCTATTCAGGATCGGTAGAGCAAAGTCTTGGCGTGGTAAAGAGTGTGGGCATAGCGTTGCATGCCTTCCAAATTTTTCCTTTAAAAACAACCACTAATAAAAATTCTGTGGCGGAGACGAAGGGATTCGAACCCTCGAGACCCTTCCGGGCCTACTCCCTTAGCAGGGGAGCGCCTTCGACCACTCGGCCACGTCTCCACGGGCGGGTCTAACGAAGCGCGGAGGGCACGGCAAGGGGAAAGCCCGCTGGATGCAAAAGCCTAAAGAGTCATCAACTCAACGACTGACTTGATCGATTGCGCCGTCCAGATCCCCGTGAACGCAACCCTTGTGCTCGGACAGGACGCATTTCGCATGCCATCGGCATTTCCGACGAACAGTAGATCGCGCTAAGTCTCAGCGAACACCAGTTCAGCTAGGCTCTCGCACAGTAAGTGTCACCGGTACGCCCGCACCACCCGGCAGTGCACTCAATCCTGGATCAGAAGTCCCTCGATCAGCGAAGGCACCGCGGGCGCCGTCGCCTCGATCTTGACGGAGGCCAGCAGCCGGCGATCCGCCGGCAACCCACCCTGCTGTCCCCCAAACACTGTCAGCCGCGCGGGGCGGAAGGTCGTTTGGACCTCCATGTATTCGTTGTTGGGCGTCTGATAGCTGCCCTGCACCATCTCGGCATCCAGCCTCATCTCCATGTAGGACTGCCCGCCCGCCGCAAGGATGGCCGCGGCCACATCAGGTTCGACCGCGATTTCGGTTAGGTTGGGCACGAACGTGTTGCGCACCCCGAAGCCGACATTGGGCAGGGACACCATCTGCTGATGCTGCGGGCGAAGCTGCTGAATTGGGAGCACTTTTCGTACCGGATCATAGTTTCCGAACCGAACCTGTCCGCCAAAGGTCAGCGTCGTATCGCCCTGCTTGCGCCCAATCGCCGACAGCGCCAACTCCCGCCGCTCACCGATATCCGTCGGGCCTTGACCATAGTTCGGGCCAAGTGCGAAGGCTTCGGCCAGTGCATTGGCAGGCGCGTCGCTGTCCAAAAGGCCACCTATGGCGCGGATGAAGTCCTCACCGCTGGCCACAGGTTCGTTCAGGATCGCGAACGCATCGTTGATCCGCGCCTGTTCTTCCGCCAAATCCGCCGTGAAGTCGTAGACAATCTGCGTTAGCCCCTGATCGGCATAAAGGGCCACGCGGGACAACTGCCCATCCGGGCGCTGATAGCCGATATTCTGGTTCAAACTCTGAGGCATAACCGGATCGATCTCGGCAAATATCGCCATCCAGAGCCGGTTGTCATTGCGGCTTCGAAGGTAAGCATCCAGCTGCCGCGCCTGATCGACATTGGCGTTCAGGCGGGTCGGCAAAGCGAATTTGTCAAACGCTCCTTGAATGGCAGCTGTACGCCATTGCGGTCGCTGGTGGTTTCGCAGCGCGCGCGTGTCCATGGGAAAGCTGGACGTGTTGAAATCATACTCTCCCAGCCGGATCTGCGCGATGTTGTAGACCTTGATCGGCCCGGTTTGACGGCGCTGATCAAGGCCAGGTTTCAATTGCGTGCGCACGCGGTTCGCCAGATCACGCCGGTCAAAGACCGAGATCTGTTGCGGGTTGAGCGAGGCATTTGCGCCCATGAATTGCTGATACTCCGCCGGGGTCATCAGCATTTTGGCGACGTCCAGGGCGTCCAGATCATTGCTGAGGATGCCAGGGTTTTCGGCATAGGTACGCGCCGCCAGAACGCGCGCCCAGGTATCGTTGCGCTCTAGCAGGACATGGCCCTCAAACGTGGGCAACGGTCCAAAGATCGAGGCAAACGTCTGAAGGTCGAGGCCCGGCTCGATCACGGGCTCCGCGATTGCGGGTTCTGGTTCGGGTCCGGGTTCTGGCGCGGGAGTTGGAACAGGCGCGGGTTCAGGTGCTGGCTCGGGTGCAGCGGCCACCTCAACCGGGGCTGTCCCGTCAATCGTCCATCCACCGTCGCGCGTGATCTCGAACGAAAATGATACACCGCGATCGCTGCCGCGCACCATCAGTGCTGCTATGTCGCTGCAGGCTTGTGTCAGGCCACCGGCCATGGTCGACGTCAGCGTGTTCACGGCTGCCCGATCCCCGGCCAATGCCTCAAGCGCAGGGCCGCTCAGCGTAAACTCAGGCGGTACGTCGCAATTGATCGCGGACGGCGCAGCGAGTGTCAGATCGCCTTCTTCAAGCGTGATGTCATCGGCCCAAACGGCCCCGGCTCCAAGAAAAGCCGCAAAACAAAATCCAACCGTCTGAAATTTCACGCGAATGCCCCCCAATACAATGCAGACCGCGCTCCTATCCTGCCGTGGCAGGGGCGACTGTCAAGTCAGGGGAAGCGTCTGATCAATTATTGAAGAGGAAGTGGAGGACGTCGCCGTCTTTGACCTCATATGCCTTGCCTTCGGCGCGCATCTTTCCGGCCTCCTTGGCCGGTTGCTCGCCGCCCAGCGTGACGTAATCGTCGTAGCCAATCGTTTCAGCACGAATGAAACCCTTTTCGAAATCCCCGTGGATCACACCCGCCGCCTGGGGGGCCAGTGACCCTTTGCGGATCGTCCATGCGCGGGCTTCTTTGGGGCCCGCGGTGAAGTAAGTCTGCAAACCGAGCAACTCGTACCCCGCACGGATCATCCGACTGAGGCCAGCTTCGGTCAGGCCCATTTCTTCAAGGAAGATCTCGGCTTCTTCTTCGTCCAACTGGCTGATTTCTTCCTCGATCCGGGCGGAAATCACGACATGCGCGGCGCCCTGTTCTTCGGCCATTTTCGCAACGGCGGCGGAGTGCTCATTCCCATCCGCAGCCTCATCTTCGCCCACATTGCAGACGTAAAGAACCGGCTTGGAGGTCAAAAGCTGAAGCTGTTGAAAGGCTGACATGTCCTCGGCGGCCACATCCAGCGTCCGGGCCGGTTTGCCGTCCTCGAGCACGGACTGCGCTTCTTTAAGCAAGCGTTCTTGCAGAACGGCCTCCTTGTCGCCGCCACGCACTTTGCGGACGATGTTCTGGAGGCGTTTTTCGATGCTTTCCAGATCGGCCAGCATTAGCTCGGTCTCGATCGTGTCGGCGTCCTCGACCGGGTTCACGCGGCCTTCGACATGGGTGACATCGCCGTCTTCAAAACAACGCACCACATGGGCAATCGCGTCGACTTCGCGGATGTTGGCCAGAAACTGATTTCCCAGCCCTTCGCCCTTGGAGGCGCCTTTGACCAGACCTGCGATATCCACAAAGGTCATCCGCGCCGGGATGACGTTCGCCGACTTGGCAATCTCGGCCAGCTTGCCCAGTCGCGGATCGGGGACCGAAACCTCGCCCACGTTGGGCTCGATCGTGCAGAAAGGAAAGTTCGCGGCCTGCGCCGCGGCCGTCTTGGTCAGCGCGTTGAACAGGGTCGATTTGCCCACATTCGGCAGCCCCACGATCCCGGTTTTAAAGCCCATGACGTCTCTCCTTTCGCGACCGCGCTTCTCTATGCGCGCTAGGGCAGAGGCGCAACCCGTGCTACACTGTCGGCGCATTTCAGGGAGGCTGCTGCGATGAACCCAACCCCATATCTCTTTTTCAACGGAAACTGCCGGGAGGCATTGGCCTTTTACGGCGCGCTGTTTGGCGCCGAGCCCGAAATCATGGAGGCCTCCGGCATGCCCGAAGACTTCCCGGTGCCCGACGACAAGAAGGACTGGGTCATGCATGGCAGTCTGAACATTGGGGAAGGCATGTTGATGGCGTCCGACAACATCTTTGGCGAAAGCGCCAAGATGGCCGGGTGTGGTGTGCAACTTGACTTGCCCACGGCCGCCGAAGGCAAAGCCATCTTCGACAAGTTGTCGGCGGGTGGCGAAGTGACCATGGCGTGGGAACCGACGTTCTGGAGTGCGGGGTTTGGCACGTGTACGGACAAGTTCGGCACCCACTGGATGGTCGGCACATCCGAGATGCCCGGTTGATTACAGGCGCACCCTTTGCCATGCCTTGAGCAACGAAAGGGCGTGTCATGTTCAACGAACCCATCACCGAAATTGCGGACCTAAAGCGGCGCTACAAACGCCGAACGCCAAAGATGTTCTATGAGTATGCCGAGACAGGAAGCTGGTCTCAGCAAACCTTTCGCGAGAACACGTCGGCGTTTGAGGACATTTACCTCAAGCAGCGTATCGCCGTGGACATGGCCAACCGCTCGACCGCGACCCAACTGATTGGTCAGGATGTTGCCATGCCCACCGTGCTGGCGCCCATCGGCATGCTTGGCATGATGAACGCAGATGGAGAGATCAAGGCCGCCCGCGCAGCCGAGAAGTTTGGCGTGCCCTTCACGCTGTCGACCATGTCGATCTGTTCCATCGAGGATGTCGCCAAGCGCACCGAAAAGCCATTCTGGTTTCAGGTCTATACGCTCAAAGACGACGACTTCATGAAACGGCTGTTCGAGAGGGCGCACAACGCGAATTGCTCGGCCATCGTGATCACTGTGGACCTGCAGGTGCTCGGCCAGCGCCACCGCGACATCAAGAACGGGTTGTCGGCCCCGCCCAAACTGACGCCGAAATCCATTGCCAACCTTATGACCAAGGTGCCCTGGGGCCTTGAGATGCTGCAAACCCCGCGCCGGGGCTTTGGCAATATCGTCGGGCACGCCAAGGGTGTCAGCGATCCGCGATCCCTTTCGTCTTGGATCGGTGAAGCGTTTGATCCGTCCCTGAACTGGGACCGTATCGCTCAATTCAAGGAATGGTGGGGCGGCAAGGTCATCCTCAAGGGCGTGATGGAAGCCGAAGACGCCCGCGCCGCAGCCGAAGTAGGGGCTGATGCCATCGTAGTGTCCAACCACGGCGGACGGCAGTTGGACGGAGCGCTGCCCTCGATCCGGGTGTTGCCCGAGATCGTTGAGGCCGTGGGCGATAACGTCGAAATCCACATGGATAGCGGCATCCGCTCGGGACAGGACGCGCTGAAGGCCATCGCGCTGGGCGCGAAAGGTGTCTGGCTGGGCCGGTCCTATGTCTATGGTCTGGGAGCTATGGGGCAGGCGGGCGTCACTAAAGCGCTGGAGATCATCCACAAAGAGCTCGACACCTCGATGGCTTTTTGCGGCCATCGCAAGATCGAGGAGGTCACCAAAGACATCCTGCGCGTTCCCAAGGGATTTTCGGATAATTGGGAGTAAACTGTTAACAGAATTATGGTTAACGCCCCATTGGTGCAGAATTGCCGCGTAGTTCGCCATGAAAAAAGACCGTTTCAGGCCACAAACTTGCCGCATTTGCACCGGGGGCGTATGGATAAGGGCATGATGAGTATCAATCGTTCCCTTGTTTTCGCCGCTGGTTTCGCGGCCGTTTCAGCCACCGCCGCCACGGCGGAGGTCACGGATTTCGTTGCAGTTCCAGATGAATTCGCGATCGAGGCTGAACGCCTTGTCGAAGCGACGGCCGCGCTTTTTGCAGATCTTGAACGCGATCAGGCCCCGTCGATGCGAAAGCGTCAGCCGGTTATCGGGATCCCGCAACCAGTTGGGTTTACTGCCGTGACCGAAGCGGTTGAGGATCGCCCTGACATGGACCATCTGCGCGCCTATCGCGTGAGCTGGTATCCCGTCGACACTCTGCTCGGCACGGTCGACTTTGTGGGCACATATGATGGCGGTAAAAACCTCGTTTGCGGCTATGTCACATGGAACCTTGACGACCCGGAACAGACCGAGATGGTCGCGCTTCAGACCAACCTCGTTGATCTGGAAAGCCTCAGCGCACTGCCGCATGGCGAGCGTCACCTCGCGCTGATCGAAGCCAACTGCGCGTTTGGCGAAATCGAACCCAACTTTGCTCTTTCCCTGACGGATTGATCCCGCTATAGGGGCGCCTTCATCGGGGCATACACCCTTGGAGGATGCCCCTCTATCAGGAGAAAGACCATGGCTGGAGAGATCCCAGATCTTAACGCTTTGGTACGGACGGGGACAGGCAAGGGGGCCGCTCGTCAAGCTCGTAGAGACGGGCTCGTACCTGGCATTGTTTACGGCGGCGGCGTAGATCCGTTGTCCATCAACATCCCCTACAACGTACTGTTCAAGAGGCTCAAAGACGGCCGCTTCCTGTCGACCCTTTTCAACATGAAGGTCGACGGTCAGGAAGACGTGCGTGTCATTTGCCGTTCCGTACAGCGTGATGTTGTCAAAGACTTGCCAACGCATGTTGATTTTCTGCGCCTCAAGCGGACCACGAAAATCAACCTCTTCATTGCAGTTGAATTCATCAATGAAGACGAAGCGCCTGGTATCAAGCAAGGCGGTGTCCTGACGATCGTGCGCCCGGAAGTCGAACTGGTCGTGACGGCCGGCGACATCCCCGAGAGCATTGTGGTCGACATGACCGGCCTCGAAATCGGTGACACGGTCACGATCTCGAACGTCAACCTGCCCGCAGGGGCCAAGCCGACCATCGACCGCGACTTCGTGATCGCCAACATTCAAGCACCGTCGAGCCTCAAGGCTGCCGACGATGAAGAAGAAGGCGATGCAGAAGCACCGGCAGAAGGCGGCGACGCCGAAGAAGCAGAAGCTTCCGAAGAATAAGGCCCACACTATCTGGGTTTTCGAACGGCGCGGTTTCCCGCGCCGTTTTTGTTTTGTCCGCCCCAGCGATCCGCTATTGATCGCTTGAATAAGGAGTTTCCGGCATGCGCCTTTTCGTCGGCCTCGGCAATCCTGGGGCAAAATACGCAGGCAATCGACACAACATCGGCTTTATGGCCGTGGACCGGATCGCGTCTGATCACGGCTTTGGGCCGTGGCGATCGAAATTCGAGGGTGTGATGTCCGAGGGACGCTTGGGGGACGAAAAAGTCACGCTGCTGAAGCCGGAAACCTACATGAACAAGTCTGGTCAATCCGTCGGGGCCGCGATGCGTTTCTTCAAGCTTGCGCCGGAAGATGTGGTTGTTTTCCATGATGAAATCGACCTCGCGCCAGGCAAGCTCAAGGTCAAAACCGGCGGCGGTCATGCGGGCCACAACGGCCTTCGCTCGGCTCACGCCCACATCGGAGAGGCATATCACCGTGTGCGTATCGGTGTAGGCCACCCCGGGCACAAGGATGCCGTGCCGGGCTATGTATTGCGCGATTTTGCCAAGGCGGATCAGGGCTGGATCGAAGACCTTCTGCGCGGGATGAGCGATGGCGCACCAGAATTGGCCGCTGGCGACCACGGACGTTTCATGAACGCTGTCGCCCTGCGCGTCGCACCGCCTCGCTCTTCCAAAACCGCCAAGCCCAAATCCGAGCCGGCGCCCAAGCAAGATGATCTGGCCCCCGTGGACGCGCGCTCTCCCTTGCAGCGGTTGGTCGACAAGTTCCGATGAACATCCGAGAGGCGTTTGCGCTTCAAGCCAAGGCCTGCGCCGAGTTGGGCTCGCCGTTCATGGCGCAACTTTTGACGGTGATTGGTGAACGCGTGCAACCCGGCTCAGCGGTGGCAGACCGCATTCTGAATTGGAAAGGCGATGTAAGTCCGTTTGGGCAGAGCGTTCCGTTGCGCCTTGCCGGAGCGCTCCACGCGCTTGTTCTTTCCGGCGATCCGCTCAAAGCGGTTTATCCTCCAAACCAAAGTGATTGTGAGACCCTTTGGAGGGCGGTGCATAATGCGTTTGCGCGCGAAAGCGATCGCATTCTGGAATTCCTCAAAAGCCCGCCGCAAACCAATGAAGTGCGCCGCGCGGCTGCCATTGTTCCCGCGCTGCACGTAGTTGCGGCACGGTTTCGTCGGCCAATCATCCTTGTTGAGATCGGCTGTAGCGGTGGCCTGAACCTGCGCGCGGATCAGTTCCTCGTGCGGGCGCGAAGCGCCGAATTGGGGCCGCAATCCTCCCCCGCGCACATCACGCCGAACTGGTCTGGCGCAGTTCCAACCGTCACCACGCCCGAGGTCATCGACCGTATCGGCGTGGACATCAACCCGCTGAATCCTACTGATCCAAACGATGCCGAGCGTCTGCTGGCGTACCTGTGGCCGGATCAGCCAGATCGGATTGGTCGAACGCGCGCCGCGATCACCTTGGCCGACGAAAACCCGGCAAGGATCGTCACCGCGGATGCCTCCGAGTGGCTGGCAACAGGCCTAGATGATCTGAACCCTGAAGCGGTCGTGTTTCTGTTCCATACGATCGCCTGGCAATACCTGCCCGAAGACCGGCGCCGTATCGGCGAAGCGCACCTGGCCCGCGCCGGGGCTGCACGTCGCGCCAACGCGCCTTTGGTCAGGTTCGCAATGGAAGCAGACGGGGGAACCGGGGCTGGACTGTCCCTCACTGTCTGGCCTTCCGGCAAAACGATCCCCCTTGGCCGCGCCGATTTCCACGGAAGATGGATCGAATGGTTCCCTTCCGATCTTTCCGAGATAGATTGAGCTTTATGATTACGCCCGACCCATCCCTGAACGTTTTCGGAGAGCCTTTAGAGCCGTGCTCGCAGGATCCGCTCACCGGCTTCTTTCGCGATGGCGCCTGCAATACCTGTGCCGAGGATCAGGGTGCGCACACGGTGTGCGCCATCATGACGGCCGAGTTTCTGGCGTTTTCGAAATACGTGGGCAATGACCTTTCGACGCCGCGCCCGGAGTATGGTTTCGCGGGGCTTAATCCCGGGGATCAATGGTGTCTGTGTGCCAGTCGCTTTCGGCAAGCCGCTGATGAAGGCTGCGCACCCTTGGTTCAGCTGGCGTCAACACACCAACGCACATTGGACATTGTGCCTTTGGAGATGCTGCAGGCCCATCAGGCCTGAGGCAGGCCGTCGCCCATCAGTTCGTCGATAAACAGGCTCAAAAGTTGTGGTCGCCCGCTGACGCCTGCCTTGCGATAGATGGCGTTCGTCTGGGCCTTGACCGTGCCTTCGGACGTGTCGCGCAGCCGCGCAATCTCCTGTGTTGACAGCCCCTTGATCGCAAAAAGCGCAACATCGCGTTCCGCCGGGGTCAGCGACCATTCGTCAAACCGCTCTTCAAGAACGGCCAGAAATGCGCCGGATGCCGCGCGCAGGGCTTCTTCCGCCTTTGCCGTACGGCGTCGGGCCTGAAGTATGGCGTATGCTCCGAATGTCGTCCCCAGGATCAACCCAACCGCGGCCCCGATTTCGATCAGTTCTACATAGAGCCAGCGGATCGGCACCGCCGTCAGTCCAAAGACGTTAATCGCGATCTGACCAACGAAGAAGATCGCGCATAGGGCCTGGATCGTGCCCAGAATGATGAGCGCCCAAGGTCGGCTCAAGGCCGTGCCCTAAGCATATTGCCGGAAGTGAAGGCGGTCATTCGTCTTCGTCGTCCTCATCATCCTCCTCATCCTCGTCGTCTTCGTCCTCATCCTCGTCTTCGTCCTCATCCTCGTCTTCGTCGTCATCCTCTTCATCGTCATCGTCATCGTCATCGAAGTCGTCGAAATCCTCTTCGTCGCCTTCCTCTTCTCCTTCTTCGAAATCATCATCATCATCGTCGTCTTCTTCGAGGTCATAGAAGTCCCGAAGGATGACGCCTGTACGCGGGTTGAAGATGATCTCCCGTTCGCGCGATCCGTCTTCCGCAACGATCTGCACCCGCCCCAAAAGGGTGCGGGAGACTGTGATCTTGGTGTAGCCATCGGCGATAAGGTCCGCCGTGAGCTTGTCTTGCAACGTCTGAGCAAAACCGGCTCCGGCAAGGCAGATGGCGAAACCAGCACAAACAATGGAGCGAAAAGCGCGTTTCATCGTAGAGGTCCCGGTGAAGGAAATCCTTGCGACCTTAGGCAGATGACGGTCGCAAGGAAAGGTTCAGAGATCAAGGAAGGTCGTGCGACTTACTCGTCGTCGTCCTCATCTTCGTCGTCTTCATCCTCGTCATCGTCGTCATCTTCGTCCTCATCCTCATCCTCATCCTCATCATCATCATCTTCGTCGTCATCGTCATCGTCATCGTCGTAGTCATCTTCATCGTAATCGTCGTAGTCATCTTCCAGAGTGTCGAGCAGTTCGTCGATCTGATCGTCGCTCAGCCCGGCCAACTCGTCGCGCGTGTAGCCATACTCTTCGATTAGGTCTTCAAGGTCGTCGTCGGTTTCGATGTCTTCGCGGACAAGCTCGCCCCCCCGATAGACAAGGGTGATTTCGGTGTCCGTGATGTCATTGTCGGCCTCGACGCGTGTGCCGAAGATGCCCTTGCGAATGTAAACGTCGTAGCCTTCATCAAGCAGCGTCGCGACACGTGCGTCGATCGTTGCGTCGCCTGTGTAGGCTTCTTGGGCGATTGCTGTGCTTGCCATCAGGGCGGCGGTCGCAGTCAGGGTCGTAAGTGTTTTCATCGTCATGATCCTTTGGTTTGGGCGGCGGGGCCGTGGTGTGTGTGGCCCCTAAAAGCCATGCCCCCGGACGCCGCGAAATGAACCACAGGCATAGAAACCGCGCAGTAAACCTTGGTCTGATGCGCATAAACTCAGGTTTATGCGGCGAAACCGTTCGATCATCGCAGCGCGGGTTGCTAGGTTTTGGAGGACGTGAAGGAGACGGCGATGTCGGCAAGGCTTGGGGTAGATATCGGGGGCACGTTCACGGATGTGGTGCTCGAGCGGGACGGCGACTGGTTCTCGACCAAGGTCCTGACGACCTATGCGCAACCCGAAGATGCTATTGTCGAAGGCATGCGACAGGTCTGTGCCAAGGCGGCGATGGACCCTGCGAACATCGATCAGGTGATCCACGGAACGACACTGGCCACCAATGCGCTTATCGAACGGCGCGGGGCGAAGACCGCTTTGATCACGACGAAAGGCTTCCGCGATGTCATCGAGATGCGCACCGAAAGCCGGTTCGAGCAGTACGACCTAAACCTCGTTCTGCCCGAGCCGCTTTTGCCAAGACACCAGCGCTTTGTGTTGCCCGAACGTATGGACGCCTCGGGCAATGTCCTTATCCCGCTGGAGCGTGCCGATATCGAGGACCTGGTCGACTCCCTTCGCGGTTTTGAAAGCATCGCAGTTGGATTTTTGCATGCCTATGCCAACGATGCCCATGAACGCCTTGTGGCCGAGGTTCTGGCCGAGCGTCTTCCGGATGCGATGGTGTCGCTTTCCTGTGATGTCTCTCCCCAGATGCGCGAATACGAACGCTTCAACACGACGATTGCGAACGCCTACGTGAAACCGCTGATGGCGTCATACCTTGGGCGCCTGAATCAGCGTTTGGCCGCAGAAGGGGCCGCGTGCCCGGTGTTCCTGATGCACTCGGGCGGTGGCATCATGTCGCTTGAATCTGCGTCGGAGTTTCCGGTGCGTCTTGTCGAAAGCGGACCGGCGGGCGGCGCAATTTTTGCCGCAGACATTGCCGCGCGCCACGGCATCGACAAGGTGTTGAGCTTTGACATGGGCGGGACGACCGCGAAGATCTGTTTGATCAAAAATCACAGCCCAAAGACAGCGCGCGTCTTCGAAGTCGCCCGTACCTACCGGTTCAAAAAAGGATCGGGCATGCCGATCTCGATCCCGGTCATTGACATGGTCGAAATCGGGGCCGGCGGTGGGTCGCTGGCCCATGTGGATGCGTTGAACCAGATCCGGGTTGGCCCCGAAAGCGCCGGCTCGGAACCCGGACCAGCGTGCTATGGGCGGGGCGGGGCGCGCCCGGCGGTGACGGACGCGGACCTGATCCTTGGCCGTCTTGATCCCGCAAATTTTGCGGGCGGGTCGATCCCGCTTGACCCTGACGCTTCCGAGGCCGCGCTGGAAACAGAGATCGGCGACAAGCTGAACATGGACGCCACCGAAGCCGCGTGGGGCGTTTCGGAAGTCGTGGATGAAAACATGGCCAACGCCGCGCGCGTTCACGCAGTCGAAAATGGCGAAGACCTGAGCGACTACACGATGATTGCATTTGGCGGCGCGGCGCCTTTGCATGCGGCACGGCTCTGCGAAAAGCTTGGTCTTGAGCGATTGTTGATCCCCCAAGGTGCAGGCGTCGGTTCCGCCATAGGTTTCTTGCGTGCGCCGTTCAGCTTTGAAGCGAACCGGTCGGTCTTCATGCGCCTTACCGAGTTCGAGCCCGACCGCGTCCGCACCCTGTTTGCTGAACTTGAAGAAGAGGCGACAGCGTTTGTGCGCTCTTGTGACGCCAAGAGTGAGATCCTGACAGACCATCGCGTGTACATGCGATATGCTGGGCAGGGCTGGGAGATCCCGATTTCGCTGAGCCCCGAAGAGGCGAAGCGACCCGATGCGACCGCTCTGCAAGACCTCTTTGAGGCTGAATACACCAAGCTTTTCGGGCGCTCGGTCGAAGGGCTGGCCATCGAAAGCACTGTTTGGTCGGTGAACGCGTTTACGGCGACGCCGCCGCCTGAAAAGGTTGCTGAGCTGCCCGACAGAACGGCGGCGCCGGTCACCGGCCAACGCTCGATCTTTGATCCCGGCGCATCGGCGCGGTTGCACGCGTCCGTTGTCGATCGTGCAGGTCTAACGCCCGGGGCGCGCGCGGAAGGACCAGCGCTGGTTGTCGAGGAAGAAACGACGGTCGTCGTGCCCGCGAGCCGCGATGTTTTGGCGTATTCCGACGGCACGCTCGAAGTGCGCGCCAAAACAGCCATGCAGGAGGCGGGCGCTGTTTCCACCGTCGCGTATCAGGTAATGTGGAACCGTTTGATTTCAGTGGTCGAGGAACAGGCGCAAGCGCTGGTGCGGACCGCATTTTCGACTTCAGTTCGCGAGGCTGGAGACCTCTCTGCCGGGGTCTACAACCAGGACGGCGCGATGCTGGCCCAAGCGGTGACTGGCACGCCTGGTCATGTGAACGCGATGGCCGATGCCGTCGGCCACTTCATTCGCCGGATCGGGCGGCCCAACATGGCAGAAGGTGACGTCTATATCACCAACGATCCTTGGGAGGGGACGGGCCACAAGCACGACATAACGGTCGTCACACCCTCTTTTCTGAACGACGAATTGATCGGCTTCTTTGCCTGCACGGCCCATATCACGGATATCGGCGGGCGCGGCTTTGGCGCAGATGCAAACGATGTGCACGAAGAGGGTCTGTATATCCCGATCATGAAGCTCGCCAACCGTGGAGTGGTCGACCAAACGCTCATGGCAATTATCCGTGGGAATGTACGCGAACCGGACCAACTGGTTGGCGACATACACGCGCTTGCAACCTGCAACGAGATCGGTCACCGGCGTCTTTTGGAGATGCTGCAAGAGTTCGGTTTGTCGGATTTGGACGGGATCTCGGACTTCATACTGGCCCATTCGCGCGAAGCGACTTTGGCCCGGATCAATGATCTGAAACCGGGAACGGCCGAGGGGCAAATGCGGATCGATGGGTATGCGCAGCCGATTGACCTGAAGGTCAGGCTGACCATCGAAAAAGACCGGATCGTCAGCGACTTTGCTGGCACCAGCCCAGTCGACAAGAAGGGCATCAACGTGCCCTTGGTCTATACCAAGGCCTACGCCTGCTACGCGCTTAAATGCGCCATCGCGCCGGAAATCCCGAACAACGCGGCGTCTCTTGCACCATTCGAAGTGACCGCTCCCGAAGGCTCGATCCTGAACGCGGTCTTTCCCGCCCCGGTCGCCCTGCGCCACGTGATCGGACATATGATCCCTGACACCGTGTACGCGGCGTTGGACCAGCTCCTGCCGGGCATCGTGCCTGCAGAAGGCGCGGGAAGCTTGTGCAATTTCCAAGTGTCATTGCGTCCGCGCATGGACGCCCCGGCGCCCGCTGATGCACGGCGGGCCGAGGTTTTGACCTTCAACTCGGGCGGCGCAGGGGCGCGTCCCGAATTCGACGGTCTGAATGCCACGGCGTTTCCGTCCGGCGTCATGACGATGCCTGTTGAAGCAACCGAACAGGTCGGTCCGGTTATTATCTGGCGCAAGGAGCTCAGACCAGACTCAGGTGGGGCGGGCGCGATGCGCGGCGGCCTGGGTCAGTTCATGGATGTCGGCGCGCGCGAGGGACACGAATTCGACATTCAGGCCATGTTCGACCGGGTGGATCACCCCGCGCGCGGTCGTCGAGGTGGGATGGATGGTGCCCCCACAACAATCGCGCGCAGCGACGGGGCATCGATGACAGGCAAGGGCAAGCAGTTCGTGCCCCACGGCGCAGTTGTCCGGATGGCCTTCCCCGGTGGCGCTGGGTATGGACCGCCGCTGGAGCGATCCCGCGATTTGATCGCGCGCGATCTGCGGTTTGGCTATGTTTCGCCGAAGCATGCAAAGGCGTACTATGGCTTGTCGGACGATGAGATCGCCGAAGTTCTTGGCGACTAGCTGCTGAACCGGACCAACAATACGCCGACGAAACACAGCACCACGCCGCCCAGCCGCATCAGTGAAATCTCTTTCACTTCAAGACCAAATGCGCCGAACTGATCCAACAGGACAGAGCCCAGAAGCTGTCCCGCGATCAGACAGACGAAGAACAGGGCCGCGCCCGTGACCGGAACGATCGCCGTGCCCCCGCCAACGACCAGTAGTCCGATCAGCCCACCCAGGACGATCCACCACGGCAAGCTTTGCAGTGCTTCTACCGATGGGGTCGTGCCCGTGAAAAGCATGACAACGATCGCTGCCACCAGTGTGATCGCAATCGACAGCGCGGTTGCGGGCCAGGGCGACCCGAGGATCTTGGAGCCCACGGCATTGATCGCTGGCTGACAGGCGAACGCTGCCCCAATCAGGACTGCGGCGAGAAAGTAGAAGTTGGTCGACATGTGTATCTTCCGATTGGGGCTGACCTATTCAAAAAACAGGCTGAGTGCGGGCACGAACGTGAGCAGTAGCGTCACGAATGTCATCATGATCACGAATGGAAAAGTCCCTGCAAAAATGTCCCCGAGCGTCGTGTTTCGGTCCGCAATTGTGGCTTTCACCACATAGACCGTCAGTCCGAAGGGCGGCGTCAGTAGCCCGATTTCGACTGCGATCACGGTCACGATGCCGAACCAGATCAGGTTGCCCCCAAGCTCGGTCACGATCGGCAGGCACAAAGGCAGAAGGATCAACATGATCGATGTGCTGTCCAGAATCATGCCCATGATGATGACGAGGACCAGATACACCATCATGAACCCGAACAGACCAAAGCCCATTTCCGCGAACATCAACGTGGTCTGCTGGGGGATGGTCGAAAGGGTCAGCATGCGCGAGTACATCGACGCTGCGATGATCAGCATGAGGATCGAGACTGACACAAGGCCGGTGTCCACCAGCACGCGCCAAAACTTTGCCCACGTCAGGCTACCCTTGATCAGAGCTACCACGATGGCCGCCGCCGCCCCGGCCGCACCCGCCTCAGTCGGTGTGAAGAAGCCCGAATAGATGCCGCCGAGAACGATGGTGACGAGGGCGGCGATGGGCAGAAGCTTGACGACCGCCGTGCCCCAGGTCTCTCCCTCGATCACGGTGGGACGGTCCGACTGCATGACCATTTTTGGGCGCAGTGTTGCCATCAGGTAAATGCCAACGCCGAACACGAGGGCCAGAATGCCGCCGGGAACGATGGCGGCGAGGAATAGCGCGCCAACCGATTGCTCAGCCAAAACGCCGTAGATGATCAAAAGCAAGCTAGGGGGGATCAGCATACCAAGGACGCTCGATCCGGCGACCACACCAAGGGCAAAACGGTTGTTGTAGCCGTTGGTGACCATCTGCGGGACGGCAACGCGAGAGAAGACGGCGGCGGAGGCAATGGATATCCCGGTGATAGAGGCAAAGACTGCATTGGCAGCAACCGTCGCGATGCCAAGGCCGCCACGGATTTTCTGCAAAAGCCATGCCGCCACACGATACGCATCGCGCCCGATGTCCGCGGCATCCACGATCAAGCCCATCAGCACGAAAAGCGGCACAACCCCGAACAAATAGCGGTTGATCGCCCCATCTGCGGCCAGCGCGAGGGAGCGTAGTGCCACCGTCGGATTGTCCCGGATCAGCCAGATGCCGAGGTAGCTGAGTAGGATCAGCACGACTGCAATATGTGCGCCCGAGAAGATCAGCAGCAGCATAAAGACGATCGCGGCAATTCCGATCCCGACGCGCCCGATATCGCCAAAGAACACGGCATAGCCTGCGACCAGGATGGCCGCAAAGACCAGCAGGAACGGCCAGCCCTTGGGTTTGGAAATCACGCTGTGCCGGATCCGCAGTGGCGCAACGCGACCGGCATTGCCGACATCCTTGATATCTTTGAGCGCCTGCACCCCAAAGGCGATCGCCGTCAGAAGCGAGCCGCCAAAAACGCAGGCTTTGATGGGCCATATTGGCGCAGTGAAGACCCCTTGTGCGCCAAAGAACTCGCCTTCCACCCAGGCGTCGACCAGTTTAGGCCAGGTCCCTTGCGCGATAAGGGCAAAGACGAACAGCCCGGCCAGATGAAACAGGATGCGCATGATCCCGGCGGCGAAGGGGCGTTCCTTTTCAAGCCAGCCGGCAAGGATATCGGTGCGCGTCATGCGCCCGCTCATCAAAGCATGCGCGGCCTGCAGGAACACGATTGCGACGATCGAGTTGGCCACGATTTCGGCCACGCCCTGCACTGGGTTGTTGAAGACGGATCGCCCGATGATGTCGGTGCAGATCAGGATCATCAGGCAGAAGATCCAGATCGATGCCGCACCGCTGACAAATCCGGTCAGCGCGGAATACGCGCTGACCGTGCGGTCGGTGCCGTGCCGGAAGGTTGAAGAGGTCAGTACCATCGACACGGGCCCCCGAACTTAGCGTGATGCCCAGTCGATGCGTGGGTCCAGACCCGCCGCTTTGACCTTGTCCATGTAGGCGGCCAGCACTTCTGCCGCCCCCTTGGAGGCATTGGCATCGACCCAATCACCGGCCAGGTTCGGCAGGCCTGCGGCCCAAGCGTTCACTTCGTCCGCCGGAAGCTCGGTCACCGTCGCGCCAACGCTCGGAAGCTGCGCCTTGAAGTTTTCATAGCGCGCCATGACTTCTTCAGCGTGAGCAACGGTGTATTCCTCGCCCAGCTCGGTCAGAACCTGCCGCACATCGTCGGTCAGACCTTCCCAGATGTCCTTGTTGATCCCAAGGCCGCCCGTCATATGCGCGCCGATCCCGACAAGCGTGACGTAAGGCGCAACTTCATAGTGCTTGTTGGGGAACGCGCCCGTCAGGATGACGACCATCCCGTCTGCCACACCCGTTTGCACTTGGTTGTAGTAAGTCGGAAGCGCCCCGTTCACGGGCACCGCGCCAAGATGCTTGATCCAGTTCGCCGACGGGCCCGGTGCAAGGATCTTGCGCCCTTCCAGATCAGCCAGCGAGTTCACCGGGAAGTTGGTCAGAAGGTGATAGGTTTCCACCCCGCTTGCGCCAAGAAAGACGACGTTCTGGTCATCCCACGCCTCTTGAAGGACCGGCAGTTCACGGTGCAACTCGTTCATGATCTGAAGCGTGCCCACAAGGTCGTCCGAAACGAACGGCGTGAAATAGGTCACGTTCTGAAGCGGCATTTTCGACCCCTCCCAAAGCGTGCCGACCCAGCCCGCATCGGTCAGGCCATCACCCACCGCCTCAAGCGTATCCTTGAAGCCATAAAGCGCGCCGCCATAGGCTTCGGTCCATTCGATCCGGTCGTCCGATCCCATGGCCTCAAGCCGGTTGTTGGATTCCGCGACAACCAGCGTCGAAAGCTGACCGACCCACGGCAGAACCGTTGGGTGGCTGGACGCCATGGTCAGGTTAAAGGTCTCGGCGCTCGCGCCGAAGGCAACGGCGCTCAGGGCCAGTGCTGCTACAGTGGTTTTCATGATTTCCTCCCTAATCAATCTTCGTCGTTTCAGGTCATGTTGTAGACGCCGGTCGAGAAGTTCAGCTCGACCGTGATACGTCCTTCGTTCAACAGCCACGGGCGGACGCGAAAGCTGCGCGCGCCAGAGGCATGCATCGGGTCGCTGTTGGCGATCTCGGTGGCATGGGCCAGACTATCGGCACGAATGATCACCATGCCTTCGCCGTTCCAAGTGTGCTCGTCATCTGCCCACATCGGCCCCGCACCCAGCATGATGCCGCGCTCTTCAAGACTGATCTGGAACTTGAGATGCTCTTCAAGGTTCTCCATCACGGGCCCCATCCCATTGGTGGGCGTCGTGAAGACCACATACAGCTGTTTCTGGATCATCTGCTGCGTGGCAGCCAGGATGTCATCCTTGGTGACGTTTGGCTCTGACATGGGTCCTCCTCCCTAGAGCGTTTCGCAAACCTGCTCGTAGCTCAGACGCGGCAAACGTCTGAAAATCTTGGACGTATCGGCATAGCCAAGGTTCACGAGAAAGTTGGATTTGAGCGATGTGCCGTGGAAGAATTCCTCGTCCACCTTGGCATTGTCGAAACCCGACATGCCGCCCACATCAAGGCCCACAGCACGCGCGGCCAGCATGAAATATGCTCCCTGAAGCGTCCCGTTGCGGAACGCATTCACCTGCGCCGCCGTGGCGTTGTTCTTGAAGATTTCCTGCGCGTTCGGGTTGGGCGGGAACACGTTGGGCAGTTCTTCCCAGAAGTTCAGATCGTAGGCGATGATCGCGGTGACAGGAGCGCCGCGCATCTTGGGGCGGTTCGGCGGGTTCAGGCACGGATCAAGTCGATCCTTTGCCGCCTCCGAGCGGATGAACACCACCCGCATAGGCTGCTGGTTCATCGAGGTCGGCCCCATCTTGGTGATCTCGAACAGATCCTTGAGCGTCTCTTCAGACACATCGCGGTCTTTCCAGCCGTAATGCGTGCGGGCCTCTGTGAAGAGGATTTTCAGGGTCGTGTCATCGGCCGTCAGGCCGCGCGATTGAAGCTCGGCCGCAGCATCGCGCGCCTGTTGGTCCAGAGCTTGAAGGTCGTCAGGCATTATTTGTCCTCTTTGGGGGCCAGCACGAAGTCGAATTCGACGTCCCAATAGAACGGTCCGTCAAAGCCCATTTCGGCAATTTTTGCGGGGTCTTCGATTTTGACGAAGTCGGCGATCAGGCTTTCCTTCACGCCAAACACCGCGTCGTTGTTGATGTAGATATCATCAGGGTCGAAGATGTGGGTCGTGACCTCGTCATACCCCTCCTTCGAGATGATGTAATGCAGGTGGGCCGGGCGATAGGGGTGACGGCCAAGCGCATAGAGCAGGTCGCCCACGGGGCCATCGTCGGGGATCGAATAGTGTTGCGGGCGGACAGCCTTGAACCAATAGGTCCCGTCCTTGCCGGTCCGGAACACACCGCGCAGGTTGAAGTCGGGCTGAATGCCCTTCTGCTGGACGTCGTAGAACCCTTCGTCATTGGCCTGCCAGACGTCGATCTTCACGCCTTCCAGCGGATTGCCATCGACATCCAGAACGCGCCCGCGCGCGACCATGTCCTCGCCCTTGCCATCCAGACAGATGTTGAACCCCATCTCGTATTCGGGAGTGCCGCCAATATGGAAAGGCCCAAGAACCGTGTTTTCCGAAGCACCCTTGGGGCGGCGCGAGTTGATCGCATCCACTAGCATCGACACGCCAAGCACGTCCGACAAAAGGATAAACTCCTGCCGCCAGTCGTCGCTTTTGTGGCCCGTGGCCGTTAGATAGAGGATCGCCTTCATCCATTCTTCCTGCGTCGGCTCGATCTCCTTGATCGCGGCGTGCAGGTGGCGGGTAACGGCGCCCATGATCTCTTTTAGACGCTCGTCCTTGGCATTCACGTTTTGCCCGGTCACGACCTCGGCGGAATCCTCTTCCGTGAAATACGCTCTTGGCAACGCCTTGATGAAATCGGGGATATCAGCTTGCTTGTTCATGGGGTCCTCACGACGTTTGCGACCCAGGAGCAACGCCAGCCCACGCATCCTGCAAAAGGGCGCGAATGCCGGCGGCGGTGATCTCTCTGGGGTTCCAATAGGGTTTTGACAGCGCAATCTCTGTCGCGCGGTCCAGATCGCTCTCTTTCAGGCCAAGGTCCTGTAGGGCCAACGGCGCACCGATTTCCTTGGCAAAGGACCAGAGCGCTTGCCCCGGCTCGTCGCCACCGAAAATCGCTGAAACCTGCTGGAGAAGTTCGGGCACTGCAACGGCGTTGAAGTGTATGGCATGGGGCAGCACGATCGCGTGCGTCTCGGCGTGGGGCAGATCAAACGATCCTCCCAACGTGTGACAAAGCTTGTGGTGCAACGCCATGCCGACCTGGCCCAGAACGGCTCCGCACGCATACGCCCCTTGTTGCGCCTCTTCGCGCGCCGCGGTGTCTTGCGGGTCTTTGATGAGTGCGGGCAGGGCGGTCTTGAAGGCGCGAAGCCCGTTTGCGGCCAGCGCTGAAGAGTCCAGCGTGCGGTCCTGCGCGTACAAGGCCTCCGAGGCATGGGCCATCGCGTTCAGGCCGCTTGTCACCGTCATCCCGATTGGCAGCGACAGCGTCAGATCCGGGTCATAGAGGATGACTTCCGGCAGAACTTTCGCATCGGTCAGCGTGGTTTTGACGCCGTTTTCGGTCTGTCCAAGGATCGGCGTCGCCTCGCTCCCGGCATAGGTCGTCGGGATCACGATCTGGGGCATGTCGGTGCGCAGGGCCAATGCCTTGCCCAGGCCGGTGGTCGATCCACCGCCCACTGCGACAAGGCAATCCGCGTTGATTTCACGGGCGTGTTCCAGGGCGGAGGTCGTGACATCGACCGGCGTGTGCATTGCGGCACATGTGAACACACCCGCTACGCTGCCATTCAGCCCGGCCGCCACATCCATCGCAATGTCCGATTGCTGAGGCGTCGATAGAACAAGCGCGCGTTCACAGCCGAGCGCCTTGAGATAGTCTTTGACGCGATAGCGCGTGCCCGACCCAAAGACGACGGTCTGCGGTGAAGTGTCAGAGATCAAAGCGGTCAAGTCGAGCGCCCTCCCAAGCGGCCTACCCAAAACGCTAGCCTTGAAAATCTTTGATCTTGATCGAATCTTGCGCAGTCTACATACCTTCATGTTATGAAGATCGACCCCAGACATCTGGAAATTCTCGCCGCTATAGTGGACGAAGGCGGCCTGACAGAAGGTGCAGCGGCCTTGGGGAAATCACAGCCCAGCGTGTCACGAACGCTTTCGATGTTGGAACAACGCTTGGGAACCGAGCTTTTCGAACCGGGTCGTCGTCCTTTGCGCCCGACCGAGATTGGATCGCTCTTGGCCGAAGAGGGTCGCACTATCGCTCTAGCAGGCGCGCGTGCCTCAGACTTGGTCCGGGACCACAAGTCCGGGGTGCGGGGCGCAATACGTCTTGCAGGATCACCAATCTTTCTGGACGGTGTCATTGCGCCTGTGCTTGCCAGTTTTCAGTCGCAGTTCCCTGAAATCCGGATAGATCAAGGGTACGGCTATGCGCCGGAAATCATTTCGAAACTGATCAGTGGAACGCTCGATATCGGTGTCGTACCCATACGCAACTCTGAGATCGAAGATGGACTGGAAGCGCACCAGATCATGCCCGGGAAAAACGTAATCGCTTGCCGTGTCGGTCATCCTCTGGCGCGCAAATCGGCTTTGGCGTTGGAGGATATCGCAAGCCAACCCTGGATCGCACCGCCTCCAGAAAGCCCTCTCTACCATGATCTACGCGCAGTCCTCAGCGGTATCGGCGTGCGTGATTTCAGGGTGAGTTTTTCGGGGGGCTCCTTGGGATCGGTGACCAACGTTCTGTCAGACTCGGACGCCTTGACCGTTCTTCCATTCGCCGTCGTCCAAATGATGCGTAAACGAAACGCTTTGACGTACTTGCCCTTCCCAATCGGGGATCCGGATCGGCATCTCCATGTTCTCATTCGCGACCTGCCCGATCGGACAGCCTCTCTTGAACGGCTTCTGAACTTCGTACGAAAAGAATTCCAAGAGATGCTGGTCACGACGAACATCTCGCCGTTTTCGAAACGGGATGGAGTTTCGGGCGTGGCGCGGTCTTAATCGGATTGTCAAAGGCTCAGCCTGTTGTTTTTCCCTGACAGATGAAATGATTTCGGCCAACATAGCGTCATGCCCATTGCGGGCAGTTCGGGTGCAGCGTGGTGGACAATCCGATACGACCAGATGACAAAAAGCTCACAGCCGCCCATTGGGGCGCGGGCTGGGCGCATATCTCCAACGGACGCATAATCTCAATAGACTCGCATCCTGACGATCCCGACCCCTCCCCGTTGAGCCAAAACGTCGTCGAGAGTCTCGTAGGGAGCGCGCGCGTCCGTCGCCCCGCGATTCGTAAAAGCTGGTTGGACGGTTCGCCAACTGCGGCCGAACGGGGGCGCGATGTATTTGTCGAGGTCGGTTGGGATATTGCGCTCGATGCTGTGGCCAAGGAAATCTCCCGTGTCCGCACCACCCATGGCAATCAAGCTATCTATGCCGGGTCGTATGGCTGGGCGAGCGCGGGCCGTTTCCATCATGCGCAAGGGCAGCTCAAAAGGTTCTTGAATTCGGTCGGTGGTTTCACATCATCTGAGGGCAACTACAGCTACAACGCTGCCTGGGTGATGATGCCCTACATCGTTTGTTCGTTCGAGCGTCACATCACAGAAGCCACTCGGTGGAGCATTGTCGCCAAACACAGCGACCTGGTTGTCGCGTTTGGTGGGCTTGCATCTCGAAACGCGCAGGTCAGCGATGGCGGAATAGCGACGCATCGCATGCGAGAAGGACTTCAGCGGTGTGTGAGTGCGGGCGTTCACTTCGTCAACGTCAGTCCTATGCGTTCAGATTTGGACCCTTCGCTTGCCGGCGAATGGATACCTGCTGTGCCAGGGTCCGACACGGCCCTGATGCTAGCGCTTTCCTACGTGCTTTGGTCTGAAAATTTGCATGATCAAGCGTTTCTTGATCGCTACTGTGAAGGGTTTCAGGCGTTCGCGGAGTATCTCTCGGGGAGCGTGGATGGTGTGCCTAAGTCACCGGAATGGGCCGAGCAACACACTGGCATCGGTCCAACTCAGGTTTATGGGTTGGCTCGTCGTATGGCGGCGTCGCGAACGCTCATCTCGGTTGCCGCTGGTATCCAACGGACGGATTATGGAGAGCAACCACTCTGGATGGCAGTAACGCTCGCAGCGATGTTGGGGCAGATAGGGCTGCCGGGCGGTGGGTATGGAATTGGCTATGGTGTGAATGGGAACATCGGCACGATGGAGCGCCTGTTTCGCTGGGGCTCATTTCCACAAGGTCAAAATCCGGTTGAAGACTTCATTCCCGTTGCAATGCTGTCCGAAATGTTGCTCCGGCCGGGCGCCGAATACCTGTACAAAGGGGATAAAAGGGCACTCCCGAATGCACGGCTAGTTTGGTGGGCCGGGGGCAATCCGTTCCACCACCATCAGGACCTCTTGAAACTGCACCGCGCTTTCCAGAAGCCAGAAACCGTTATCGTGAACGAGATGAATTGGACGGCAACCGCGCGGCATGCCGATATAGTCCTTCCTGTTGCTGCCCCCCAAGAACGACGCGACTTTGGCGCAGGCAAGTCCGACAATGCCTTGGTGCCAATGCACAAACTCGTTGAACCGATTGGGGAGGCGCGAACGGAATTCGAGATCTACTGCGATCTTGCAAAGCGGCTGGGGCGTTTGGAAACATTTTCTCAGGGGCGCGATACGGAACAATGGCTTAAGCATATGTGGGCTCAGACGCAAGAAGTGGCTCAAGCGCATGGTGTCGAGCTTCCCCATTGGGAGGCGTTTATGGCCAGCGATGTTGTCAAAGTACCTGACCCAGCACCAGACAAGGTGTTCCTCGCCGATTTTCGCGTAGATCCCGACGCAAACCCCTTGCCCACGCCGAGTGGGCGGATCGAGATATTCTCTCGGACACTGGAGGGTTTTGACTTGAACGATTGCAAAGGCCACGCCGCGTGGTTTCCACCCAGAGATCTCGAGGCAGGCGAGGGAGCGTTTTCTCTTTTGTCCGGCCAGCCACAAACACGCCTGCATAGCCAGTTGGACAATGGTGCTTACTCCATGAGCAGAAAGGTAAATGGCCGAGAACCGGTGATCGTCCACCCCGTTGACGCAAAACGAGAGGGCATTTGCGATGGAGATGTTGTAGAGATATTCAACAGTCGTGGGCGGTGTTTGGCTGGTGCCCGTATATCAGATGAGATTCGCGAGGGGTGCTTGTTTCTTTGGACTGGTGCATGGTGGGATCCCGACTATGACGCACCGCAATTCAGAGATCGTCACGGGAACCCAAATTGTCTGACCCATGACCAGCGATCTTCGAGTTTGTCGCAATCGCCCGCTGCACATTCGGCACGCGTGAGTATTCGCCGCTTCGAAGGCGAATTACCCGAGGTCACGGTGCACAATCCGCCACTTTTCGTAGAATGAATTGACTGTCTATGCCTTTTCGTGGCGCTCGACGGTCCCGCCCTTGGCCACCCAGTCGGAGAAGCCGTCTTTCAGGTGAGCGGCGTCGAACCCCATGTCTTGCAGGGTTGCAAGTGTAAGAGCTGAACGCCAGCCGGATGCGCAATAAAAGACATATGTCTGGGAAGGTTGCCCGAATATGTCCTTGAAATAGGGGCTCTCCGGGTCCACCCAGAATTCGATCATTCCGCGTGGAGCATGAAATGAACCCGGTATAGCGCCGCTGCGTTGTCGCTCACGTATGTCGCGAATATCGACGATCACGACCGAAGGGTCCCCAACCATGGCCATGAGAGTGTCCGTCTCGATTTCTTCGATGCGCGCGCGAGCAGCGGACACCATTTTAGCGGCGGTCGTTTTTAGCTTTGTCATGTCCGATACCAGTTCTACGGACTATAAAAAAAGTGCGCCATATCGACATGGCAATCAAGGTCGTTCTGGATCCTTGATCCGAATAGTCGCGCCAAAAGTCAGGTCTTGGGAATCTGGACCAGTCCTGGAATCCAAGAGACGCTACTCTGCCGCAATCGCGTCCGGGTCTCTTACTGTTTGCGGACCCAGTGTCAGCACTAGCCGTAGAAGCGGAGGAACGGTGAGGAGTGTCAGAAACGCCGACATCGACAGGCCTCCCACGACGACCGCGCCAAGGCCACGGTAGAGTTCGGATCCCGCTCCAGGGAATATCACTAGCGGGAGCATGCCGAAGACAGACGTGAGCGTCGACATGAAGATCGGGCGGATTCTGTTGCGTGTCGCTTCTTCAATTGCGTCAACTGGCGACATGCCGTCCTCGCGCAAATGATAGAGCGCTTGGTGGACGATCAGGATCGCATTGTTCACGACAATACCCACCAAAATGACGAAACCTAACAGGGTTAACATGTCCAGTGGTTGGCTCTGAAAAAGGTTCAAGAGCGCAAGCCCCCCCACGCCACCGGCCGCTGCGACAGGCACGGATATCAAAATGACCAGTGGGATAAGGAAAGACTCAAAGAGGATGGCCATAATGAGGAAGATGATGACCATCGCCACAACGAGGTTGATCTGAATGGCGTTCCAAGTCTGCGAAAGTTGATCGGCAGTTCCCGACACAGACAGCTGGACACCGTCCGGGAGGCCTTGGGCGCGCAGTGCCTGTATCACCTCTGTTTCTAGCAACTCTACGGCAGCCTCAAGCGGTAGGGCGTCCGAAGGGCGCACTTCCAGTGTTACAGTCCGCAACCGTTCACTGTGAAGGATTTCCGTTGGTCCCGCCGTGAGGCGGACCTCGGCAAGCTCGGACACCGGAACGATCTGGCCGGATGGCGTGACCACTGGATATGCCCCGATATCCTGGGTCCTGCGCGTCGCAAGTTCGTTTTGTTCGCCCATCAGCGTCAGGTCTAGCCGCCGGTTGCCAACACTGATCTCTGCGACACGGATACCGTCGTTATAGGCGTCAACCGTGGCCGCCAGAGCTTCCGTAGTCAGCCCTGCGTCGGCCAATCGCAAACGGTCGGGTATCAGTCGAACTTCCGGAGCACCTAGCTCGAGTCCGGGGATTGGTCGAAACTGGTGACCTTCGCTGCGCGGAAGGAGTTGGGCAACGATTCCCGCCGCGCGACCCGCGACCCCAAGAATGTCCTCCAACTCGTCGCCGGATACGTTGAGTTCAATGGTGCGCCCACCGCCAACCCCCCGACCGAAAAGCGACGGTTGGGTCATGAACCCAAACGTACCGGGTTCCGCAAAGATCGGCCGTGACAATATGGGGATCAACTCGCCCACTCTCTGGTCATCAACCGCTGCCGCGCCAACGAAACTGTTCCCCGGCGTTGCGACGAAAAAGAAACTTTCAAGTGCCGGTTGGCCGTCCTCCGTCTGCGTTGCCGGGCGAGCTTCCCACAGTGGGCGAGCGACACCTTCAATGCGTTCGGCAATGGTTTCGGTCGTGGCCAGATTGTAGCCCGGTGGCGGGATAAGGAGGCCAAACACCAGGTTTCGGTTGCCTTCAGGGAGGTATTCCAGCTTCGGCAAAAATGCCCAAGCGAGAGCCGCCGCGCCGCCTGCAATCGCGGCAACCATGGCAAGGCCGACGGCGCGATAGCGTACTGTCATTCGCACGTAGGCCATGACCATCCAGCGAAAGGCTGAGCCGAAATGATCGATGCCTGGTAGCCTTAGGGTTTTTTGATCTGATCCCGAGAGCAAGCGCGCCGATAAGGCCGGAATGACAGTCACTGCAACAACAAGTGACAGGAGTACCGAAACCGAGATCGCAACTGCAATGTCGCGGAATAGCTGACCTGCTTCCAGTTGCATGATCAAGATCGGAATAAAGACCATAACCGTGGTCAGCGCCGAAACCAGAATGGCTCCCCACACTTGGCGAGCCCCTTGGTATGCGGCCTCCCGCCGCGAAAGACCTTTCTCGCGCAACCGATAGATGTTTTCCAGGACGACGATAGCGGCATCGACGATCATGCCGATGGCAAACGCAATTCCGGCAAGGGATATCACATTCAGTGTCCGTCCTGTAGCTGCCATCGCGACAAATGTCGCAACGATAGATACGGGAATCGCCAGAGAAATGACCAAGGTGGCACGCGGGCTGCGCAAGAAGACGAGAAGGATGCTTGCGGCAAGGAGACCACCAATCCAGATGTTCTGGGTCACAAGGTCAATCGCGCCTTCAATGTAGATGGTTTCGTCATAGACTTGCTCCATGACAAGGCCAGCCTCGGCAACCGGTCCTT
Source organism: uncultured Rhodobacterales bacterium (assembly GCA_964638245.1). Lineage (GTDB taxonomy): Bacteria > Pseudomonadota > Alphaproteobacteria > Rhodobacterales > Rhodobacteraceae > CAZWZG01. Next base: position 2,672 of record CAZWZG010000003.1, on the reverse strand, counting down.
CTGCAAGATCTGCCAGAACCGATTTCACTTCTTCCATCGTCGCGATCACATTGGCGCCCTGCTCTCGCACAATATTGAACGCAAGACCAGGTTCACCACGGAATCGCAGCCTTGCATTTGGTTCTTCGTAGGCGAATGAAACGTCTGCAATATCGGCCAGCGTGACACGGCCTCGCGCACCTACACGTCCTTGGCTCTCAGAGCGGAGCACAACGCTCTCAATTGCTGCAATTGTATCAAGGCTACCTTCCGCGCGAACCACGTATCGCCGCTTTCCTTCATCGATGTCTCCCGCTGACAGCGAGATGTTCTCTGAACGAAGTTGGCGCACGACCTCTGGAATAGTGATTCCAAAACGTGCCAGTTCTTCCGGGCGAATAACAATCTGCAATTCGCGCGCGACACCTCCGAAAACGTTCACAATAGAAACACCGTCAATGCGCTCAATCCGGGACTTGATGACGTCCTCCATGAAGTCGCCGTACTGCGGCAAAGGACGTGTATTGCCGTCCGCTGCAGTCAGAATAACCCATGCAATCGGGCTATCGTCTGAACCGGACGTGTTCAGCGTCGGTTCTCCCGCTTCGGCGGGATAGCCTCCGACACGGTCCAACCTGTTCGAAACAAGCAGAAGAACGTCTCCCATGTCGGAACCGACAGCGAATTCCAGCGTCACTTCAGCGCGACCCGACCGCGATCGACTTGTCATCCTTTCGAGACCTTCGAGGCCGCGGAACGCATCCTCCTGGGGGTTCACGATCTCTCGCTCAACCTCCGCTGGCGCAGCACCCGGCCAAACCGTTTCTATAACGACGACAGGCTTCCTTACATCGGGTGCCAGTTGAACCGGAATGCGCGTCAGCGCCAGCACGCCAAACAGCACTGCCATTGCCACAATTGCAAGGACTGCTACCGGGCGTTCGATGGCAAACTTGATCGGATTCATGGCTGCGTCCTCGAAACCGCGGGATCAGTTTTGTGCGGCGGCGGCCGCCCTTTGAGTTTCCGGGGCTGTAGTATCACTCCCCTGAACACCTTGTGGGCGACCGGTGCCGTGCTCCGTCGCGTCAATGTGCTGTGGGGAAATATCCTGTCCTGGACGCAATCGCTCATTGCCCCGAACAACAACCACATCGCCTTCATTCAATCCCGAAAGCACCTCGTATCGATCGCCTTGGGCAGTTCCGATTTCGACTGTTCTCGGAACAGCTTTGCCGTCAACAGCCAGAAAGACCTGCCAACCGCCACGTGCCTGTATGAGCGCGTCTTTTGGCACCGCTACGACGTCACGCGGAGCACTTACGGGCACGTTCAGAGTGACAGACTGTCCCGCTGCCGGCGCACCTTCCTTGGAGATCACCTCAAAGAGAACCGGACGCGTTCGTGTGGCTGAAAACTCAGTAGGCAACGTGGCTCGCAGGCGAAGAACCATTGCCCCACCCGCATCAGTTCGCGCTTGCACGTCAAGATCAGTTTGAAGAGCGGCGACATATCGCGCAGGAACATTTGCTTCGACCTCGACGCCGTCAATGTCAATCAGCCGGGCAACCTCAGTGCCGGTGGAAACGAATTGCCCGACTTCGGTTCCAAGCTCGACGATGACACCTGTGAATGGAGCGCGAACCGCCGCATTCTCAAGATCATACTTTGCTCGTCTTAAAGCTACTTCAGATGCTGCGACGCGAGCAGCGGCTTCGGCGCGGGCGCCTTCTGCAACCGCCAAAGAGCTTTGGCGTTCTTCAAACGCGGCTTCCGCAATAATCGAATTGGCGCGCAGATCCACGGCACGTTGGTACGCGGTCCGTGCGTTGTCGACTTGGATTTGCGCAGTTGCGGCCGAGGCGTTTGCGACCGCAAGATCGGCTTCGGCGCGAGAGACCTCGATGAGCAGAAGATCGGTGTCGATTTCCGCCAGCACGTCGCCGGCTTCAACGCGTTGGCCAACTTTCACGGGAACAGCGTCGGCCACACCTGTTATTCGCGCGGCAACTCGGCTTTCCCGGCCGGCCACAAGCTCGCCAAAAACAGGGACAGTCTCCGCCACGCTTTCGATGCGAACGACGTCAGTAACAACGCTGGCAGGCCGCCCCTGTCCAGAGGCTAGAACTGGAACGAGGCAGATTACGGCGGCAAGAAATGCGAGTTTCGTTCGGAATACAGGGTAACTCATATCAGAGATACGCTATGTAGAGGGCCTTGGATCACATCATTTCAAAATCAGTTTCGCGTCTGTTTCGAACCGGCGTTCTGCGCAGGACCCTCAAACGTACAGCGCTCACGGGTTCCAGAATCGGAGCTCAACGGAAGCCCAAGTCAGGGCCCCTTTGGCTTGGAAGAGCATAGTGAGGCGCCAAAGCCTCAACCTGCAATCAAGCCGACGCTAACTGACCTCAAGCCTAGGTCAGCTTTGAACGCAGAATGAAGTCTCTAGCTGACGCCAACGAATGGCGAAATTGCACGCGATACGGTCTTTCAACGACCGGGCAGGGGCGGGGCCGGTGCTCTTGCAGCGGTAAAAAACGGTTCACTTGAAACGTTCGACTGAGTTAAACCAAGTTGTTTCGGTGAGGAGTCTGCCGATTGGGCTGCGAACACTGCACTCAAATCATTGAAAACGTTGGTCGGAGTGGCGAGATTCGAACTCACGACCCCTGCCTCCCGAAGACAGTGCT
>CAZWZG010000002.1:15491-74151 GCA_964638245.1 uncultured Rhodobacterales bacterium | reverse complement strand
CAAGAAAAAGCCGCTGGACGAGAAAACGCCTGCTGACTACGGCGTCGATGTCTCGCCGCGACTTGAGATCGTTTCGACCGCTGAGCCCGAGGCGCGCAAAGCAGGCGTTATGGTCGGTTCGGTCGACGAGCTTGTGGCAAAACTCAAAGACGAAGCAGGGGTGATCTGATGGCCGTACTTCTTCTCGCAGAAATCAATGACGGCGCTCTGGCGATGGATGCCACGGCAAAAACCGTCACCGCCGCTGCTCCGCTCGGCGACATCACCGTGCTATGTGCTGGTGCCACCGCCGCTGACGCCGCCAAGGAAGCCGCAACGATCTCGGGCGTGTCCAAGGTCTTAGTTGCAGAAGATGCGACACTGGGCCACCGGCTTGCAGAACCGACGGCTGCGCTGATCGTGTCGCTAGCGGACGACTACAGCCACATCGTTGCACCCGCCACAACCGATGCCAAAAACATCCTGCCCCGCGTCGCGGCGCTTCTGGATGTCATGGTCATCACTGATATTTCCGCTGTCGTGGACGGGGACACGTTCGAGCGGCCGATTTACGCAGGCAACGCGATCCAAACGGTCAAATCGGCGGATGCGACCAAAGTTGTCTCGGTGCGGACGGCGAATTTTGATGCTGCAGAAACCGGTGGATCGGCAAGCGTCGAATCCATCGGTGCCGCTGCCGATCCAGGCCTGTCGTCTTGGGTGGAAGACACCGTTGCCGCCAGCGATCGCCCCGAACTGACTTCGGCAGGCGTTGTGGTCTCGGGTGGCCGCGGTGTCGGGTCCGAAGAAGACTTCGCCCTGATCGAGAAGCTTGCCGATACGCTCGGCGCCGCTGTTGGCGCATCGCGTGCTGCCGTTGACTCCGGTTACGCCCCAAACGATTGGCAGGTTGGCCAGACGGGCAAGGTTGTGGCACCCGACCTCTATATTGCTGTCGGTATATCGGGCGCGATTCAGCACCTTGCGGGCATGAAAGACAGCAAAGTCATCGTGGCCATCAACAAGGACGAAGAAGCCCCGATTTTTCAGGTCGCAGACTATGGCCTGGTCGCGGATCTGTTCACGGCGGTGCCGGAACTGATTGAAAAAGCGGGCTGAAGATTCAATGGCAAGCGCTTCGGCGCTTGCCCGACCTTTAGGTCATGCGCTGCGATCTGAACAGCGCGCTATCATCGACTTCGGTCGTGATCCCGGCCTCGGACTTCAGGATAGGTTGCAAAGCGCTCGCAATTGTCTGCGCGATCTGCCCGTGGGCGCGCGGGCCCGGCATCTGCATCGCGGCGTCCGCTTCGCTCGCTGCATAGATTTTGCCGAACAGTTTCTTCTCGTCGGGCTCATCCAACAACCTGATCTCGACCAGAGTGTGGAATTGATCCTTAAGCGCGGCCAGCATCCGCCGGTCCACGAAAAGCGGATCGGTCGGATCGCTAAGATCTTCGGGTTCCTGTGGACCGCGGGACGAAATCCACAAAAGCATGACTTCGCCTTCGATCTGGCCAAGCAGTTTGCGCATCTGGGACACCCAGGCATCGCGCAGTACTTCGCGCACTTCCGAGAAGCTCTCTTCGCTCAAACGCCGCAGCTTGTTCATAAGGTGCCTCGTGAAATGCACTTCGGTCAGGTCAAGTCCCTGATAAAGTTCCTTTAGTGCAGGCGTCGCCCCCAACACGCGATCATTTCGACGGGCGTGCACGGAATAGAGCGGATTGGACATGTTCTGTGCCCCCAGCACCTGAACAACGGTGGCCTTAGAGCGATTGCAAAGCTCAGACACATTTTCATCATCCGTGAATGCGCCAATTCCGGCGTTCATGACGCCCAGATTGAGCACCTGAACCCCCGTCACCGCCTCGACTAGGTCGGGAAACGGGTATTGTACGTACTTCCCATACGTCTCGGATCCGCCAAGCATGGCGATATAATCGCCATCCGGCTCTTTCTTAGGCCCACGCAGCGTTAACGGTGCCGAGCCAAAATCATAAGGGGCATAATCCAAGCCCCGTTCAGCAGCAGAAAGCTGGTTCATCTGCACCCACCAATGTCTCACCCGCGATCAGGATTCGCAGAAGTGTCTTGCCAAAATCCTAAAGGCGGCATTCGACACAAACTTGGTCCAGTTGCCTTGCGCCTTGGGCTGGCTCAGCCATAAGGTATGCTGCACGGCAGAAAGGGACGGCGGCATGGAGATCCAGACGATTGGGGTCGTAGGAGCAGGACAGATGGGCGCCGGAATCGCGCATGTCTGCGCTCTGGCCGGATATGACGTCCTGATGAACGATGTCAGTGAAACCGCGCTGGATCGCGCGATGGAGGCTGTGACAGCAAACCTTGACCGCCAACTGGCGCGCGAGAAAATCTCGGAGGCTGAAAAGACGGCAGCGCTCGGGCGGATCAAGACGACGCTGAAGTTGCCGGAGCTTGGTCAAACCGACCTTGTGATTGAAGCCGCCACCGAGCGTGAAACAGTCAAGGTCGCGATTTTCGAAGACCTCGTTCCGCACCTGAAGCCGACAACGATCCTGACATCGAACACATCATCAATCTCGATCACGCGCCTTGCCTCGCGCACGGATCGGCCCGAGAAATTCATGGGCTTCCATTTCATGAACCCCGTTCCGGTCATGCAATTGGTCGAACTCATCCGTGGGATCGCAACGGACGAGGAAACCTACAAAGCCTGCCTTGCGGTGGTCGAGGCCTTGGGAAAAACCGCCGCCTCGGCCGAAGACTTTCCGGCCTTCATCGTCAACCGGATCCTGATGCCGATGATCAACGAAGCGGTTTATACGCTTTATGAAGGCGTTGGTTCAGTCGCCTCGATCGATAGCTCGATGAAACTGGGCGCGAACCATCCGATGGGCCCGCTGGAGTTGGCCGATTTCATCGGACTCGACACCTGCCTTGCGATCATGAACGTGCTGCACGATGGGTTGGCCGATACAAAATACCGCCCCTGCCCTCTTTTGACGAAATACGTCGAGGCTGGATGGTTGGGCCGCAAGTCCGAGCGCGGGTTCTATGACTATCGCGGGGAAACACCGGTGCCCACGCGCTAGGCCAGGTGTCAGACTTTCGATTTCAGCGCCAAGGTCTGCTCACGCAGCCGTGCCACGAAACCGCGCGGATTGCCGGACCATTCAGACAAGACATCAGGGCTGATGGGCGCACCAACAACGGGACGCTGCGGCTTGTTCAGGGCATGGCGCACTTCAAACAACAAAAGCCCCTGCCGGATCGTCGCCGAAATCGAATTTGCGATCTGATACCAGCGCGAATTCTGTCCAGGAAAGAACACCGGCACGACCGTCGCTTTCGAGCGCTGGATCATCTTCGCTGTAAACGGGTTCCATTCACGTTCGATCACCGGACCAAAGGCCGTATCCGAAGAAGCAACCACGCCCGATGGGAAAATCACGATACAACCGCCATCCGCCAGATGGTCCATCGCCGCCTTGCGCATGTCGAGATTCAGCTGAAGTGCATCTTCCTGATGGGCAAAGGGCACCGGGATCATGAATTGCTCAATCTCCGCGACGCCCGTCAAAAGGTTGCGCGTCAGGATCTTGTAGTCAGTGCGTTGCTTGCCGATCAGTTCGCCAAGGACCATGCCGTCTACCAGCCCATGGGGGTGGTTCGCCACGATGACCAACGGCCCGGTCGCCGGGATGTTTTCGATTTCGTCCTGCGGCGTGATCAGGTCGATGCCCATCACCTTCAGCGCCCGCGACCAGAATTCCTGCCCATGGGGCACGCCCATTGCTTCGAACTTTCTGATCAGGCGCAGCAGTTTCAGCTTGCCGGTGAACAGCTCCATCGCCTGGATAAAGCGGCGCTGAAAACCGTTGTCGAAGGTCGTCGCATAACTAAGTCGGCGGCGATCGTAGGGCTGGTCCGCAAGAGTCGTGCCGTCGCCTTGCCCGTGCAAAGCCTGATCAGCGCGCACCGACCTCTCGCCCCGCGGGCGACGTCGCATCATCGCAGACTTATGCGGAGTGCTATCGACCACTTTGTTCCCGTGCACTAGACATCTTCGCCGAACCGTTCAGCCACGAGTTTTTCAAGGGCATCCGCCAACGCCTCTGCCTCCATCCCTCGCGTTTGGACTTCAATAGAGGTTCCCTTGGAGGCTGCCAACATCAAAAGGCCCATGATACTGTCCCCGCCGGCCGAAATGCCGTCACGTGATATCTCGGCCTCGGCATCAAATTGTTCGACCGTTTCGACCAATTTGGCAGAGGCACGGGCGTGAAGCCCTTTCTCGTTGCAGATTTCAAACGTGCGGTTGATCGTCGTGCTCATGGGCAACGCTTATTCCACATGGATGTCCATGCTGTCGATATACTTCCGACCCGCTTCGCGCGCGGCGCTAACTGCGGCGCTGACGGACTTCTTGCGCGATTTGGCAAGCTTGATCAGCATCGGCAGGTTGGCACCATAAAGGAACTTGCGGTTGTCCGGGCTGCAGGCCTTGAGTGACAGGTTCGAGGGCGAGCCTCCGAACATGTCCGTCACGACCACGACGCCGTCCCCTGTATCAACGCTGTCGGCGGCATCGCAGATCTCTTTCTGCTTGGCGCCGCGGTTGTCATCGCGCCCAACCGAAATAGTCACCACGCCGGGCTGCGCGCCCACAACGTGCTCGACCGCCGAAAGATACTCTCGGGCCAATCCCCCATGCGCCACGATCACGATCCCGATCACGCGCCACCCCCACTTTTGCGCGGCCCCGTCTGCCGCTCTAACTCGCGGTGCCGAGTTGACACTTGCCAGGGACCCGACGCAAGGGTGCGGGCCAGTTTTTCCGCCAAAGCCACGGATCGGTGTCGCCCGCCAGTGCAGCCGAATGCGATCGCCAAATGCGACTTGCCCTCGTCCTGATAGGCTGGAAGCAGAAAGGTCACCAAACTCAGCACCTGGTCAAAAAACGCGTCAAACCGTGGATCTTCAGCTACATAGTCAGCCACCGCAGAATTACGACCATCTTCTGGTCGCAACGCAGCGTCCCAATGGGGATTTTTGAGGAAACGCACGTCAAAGACAAGGTCCACCCCCCTTGGAAGGCCCCGTTTGTAGGAAAACGATTGCACGGAAACGGACAAATCTTCGCTAGGACCGGGATTGAACACGCGCATGATCTCGGCGCGCAGGTCATGGGGCGTGAATTCAGAGGTATCGATCAGCACATGCGCACGATCCCGCACCGGCCGAAGCAGGTCTTCTTCGCGTGCAACGCCGACGGAGGGGCTTTCGTTTGGGGAAAGCGGATGGCGCCTGCGCGTCTCAGAGTAACGGCGCACCAGCACGTCCGAGTTGCAGTCTAGAAACAAGAGCTCGACAGACAATCCAGCTTCACCACCAAACTGTTCAACGATCGCCAAAAGGTTCTCGACGGAAAAATCCCGGTTCCGCGCATCGATGCCCAGCGCCAAAGGGTGATCCGCAGGCGGCGACAAGAGCCTCGGTATCAGCGAAAGGGGCATATTATCGATGGCTTCAAAGCCAGCATCCTCAAGCGCGTTGATCGCCGTGGAACGGCCCGCGCCAGCAGGACCCGTCACAAAGACGACGCGCGGGGATCGAGGAGGAACAGAAGCCGAAGCGGACATAGCCAACCGATTTTCAGGGTGTCGGACCCTGCAATAGATATTGCCGGATCGCAGGAGCAAAATGGCGGCTCTTTGCCTTGTGAAGCAAGGGCAGTCGCTGACCTAGGATTGCGATGTGGCGTTTGGGCGGCAGGCGGTCGTTTTCGGTTTTGTCCAGATCAATGACCAGAACGATCTCTGCAGGCGCCGCCTCGGCTTTCAAAAGGCCGACAAATCGCGCCTCGATCATGCCCTGGATCGTCTCAGGAGCCGCGGCCATGATCTGGGCATCCTCGCTCGACAAGATCACGCGATCATCAGCTACAAGGGTGCCGCCAATCGACATGAGCTCGAGTGAAAGCGCCGACTTGCCCGCACCTGCTTGACCAAGAATGAGAACGCCGCGCCCGTCAAAGGCGACGGCCGACGCGTGGCGCGTCTCAGACGGGAAGGCCGACGACAAATCGCGCGCCCAGAGGTTCCGAAGTAATGTCGACGTCGGTAGGCCGGATGTTCTCGGCCCAGATCACGCCACCATGTGCCTCGACAATCTGTTTGGAGATCGCAAGACCAAGCCCTGAGTTGTTGCCGAAATCGTTCTCGGGGCGTTGCGAATAGAAGCGATTGAAGATCTTCGTCAGCGCCTGTTCGGGGATGCCGGGGCCGGTGTCTTCGACCACCACCAACACGCGGTTTTCACGCTTACGCGCCCAGATCCGGATCGCGTCGCCATTGTCACAGAACGAAATCGCGTTCGATACGAGGTTGACGAAAACCTGCGCCAAACGGCTTTCCAACCCCTCGATGACAATCGGCGTAGACGGCAGATCGGTGATGAATTCGATCCCTTTGTCCTGCGCCTCATGGCCCAGGTAGTCGGCGATATTGTTGATCATCTTCAGAAGGTTGAAGGATTCTTCGTCTTCCTTGACCAACTCACTGTCAAGCCGCGAGGCGTTCGAGATATCGCTCACTAGCCGGTCCAACCGGCGTACATCATGCTCGATCACATCCAGCAGCTTGCCGCGCTGGTCGTCTCGTTTGGCAAGTCGAAGTGTCCCGATGGCGGACCGCAACGAGGCCAGTGGGTTCTTGATTTCGTGCGCGACATCGGCCGCGAATTGTTCATTGGCATCGATGCGATCGTACAGTGCGGCAACCATCCCCCGCAGCGCACCGGACAAACGCCCGATCTCATCAGGGCGCGCGCTCAGATCGGGGATCCGCACCCGGCTAGGGCTGAACCGGCGCGCGTTCTTTTCGCGGCCGATCTCCGCGGCTGCTGCCAGATCCGACAACGGGTTCGCAATCGTGGAGGCCAGCACAAGGCTGAGGCCGATCGACACCAAAATGGCGATGACAAACATCTGCAGGACTTGTTCGCGCTCGGCACGCACCAGCTCATCGATTTCGCCCGCAGCACTTTTGAGCACGACAACGCCGACCGTCTGGCCGCCCTCGATGATCGGTGCGGCGACGGAAAAGATGGTGGATCCAACAGCGTCGGCGGTTGTCTCCATTTCGGTTCCGGCAAGAGCCCGCTCAACCATCCGCCGTGCTTGCTCTTCTGCATCCAGCGTCCCGACGTCCGAGCCTGCGCCCAAAATGCCCGATAACCCTTCCCAGATGGAATTCAAGAAATCCGTGATCAGTGTCGAGCGTTGATCACGCTCGAGCCCATCGACCGTCACGAACTCTCGCTCTGCGCCCAGCGCCGAGGCCAACAACTCCTGACCCGTGCTGAATACATAAACATCGACGGCAACGGGGAGGTTCAGCCCAGCAACGATGCTTTGAATGCGCTGCTCTTCGGTGGCATCCAGTGTAGGTGTCGGCGGAAGGGGTGTCTCTTCACCCTCTGCTGGCGCTTCACTTTGAAGCTGTGCCGACAGAAGCGCTGCGATCAACTCGGTCTCTATGACCAACCCGCGTTCGCGTTGAAACACCAGGCTGTCCCGGAAAGGGTTCAGAAACAGAACCCCAGCGACCAGAACAAGTATGGCCAGCAGGTTGAACGTGATGATTTTACGCGCCAAAGGCGAGCGGTTGATGGAGATCAACCCTCGCCTTTCGCGTTTGGCACGCAATTCACTTTCGGACGTGGCATGCGGGCCGATCCAGTCCTCGCCGAGGACGACATCTGCCTCGTTCGCCGGTTTCGACCCGTCCAACTTACCCCCGATGTGAGTGTCGCTCACTCTTCGTTATAACGATACCCGATGCCATAGAGCGTCTCAATCGCCCCAAACTCATCATCGACCATCCGCATCTTCTTGCGCAGACGCTTGATATGGCTGTCGATCGTGCGGTCATCGACGTAGACCTGATCATCATAGGCCACATCCATCAACTGATCCCGGCTTTTGACGAAGCCCGGACGCTGTGCCAGCGCCTGAAGAAGCAGGAACTCTGTCACGGTCAGCGACACGTCCATGCCCTTCCACGTCACCGAGTGGCGCAGCGGATCCATGCGAAGTTCGCCCCGGGTCATCACCTGGGCCTGTTCGCCCGGCTCGCCATCGATATCGCCAGCAATCACTTCCTGACGACGCAGAAGCGCACGAATGCGTTCAACGAGCAGGCGTTGCGAGAATGGCTTTTTGACATAGTCATCCGCCCCCATGCGCAGCCCCAGCACCTCGTCGATCTCATCGTCCTTCGAGGTCAGGAAAATCACCGGCATCGCGGTTTTCTGGCGCACCCGCTGAAGCAGGTCCATCCCATCCATCCGCGGCATCTTGATGTCGAACACAGCCATGTCCGGCATTTCTTTGTTGAAGGCATCAAGCGCGGCTTGGCCATCATTATATGTCTCAACCTCGAACCCTTCGGCTTCGAGTGTCATGGAGACAGACGTCAGAATGTTCCTGTCGTCGTCCACCAGAGCGATCCTGGACATCACCAAAATTCCTTATTCTGCTCTTATGCCTTAATAGTTACGCACTGATATGCGTCTTTTTTCGGGCATAATCGTGCCTATAACCGTCCGAATCAACAATTATGTGCGAATCGAGAACGATCCGTGGCCCTTTTGGTGCCCGAAAGTGGTTAATTACCGCTGACCACCACTCTTAAGCATCAATCACGGCGAATCTCTGACATTGGTTGCGCTAACGAACCAGTGTTTGCGCTAACCCCTGAAAACAAGGGCTTTTTCTCTCGGAACCCGCTTTCTATAAGCGCAGGAGGTCAATGCATTTGACCTTAGGTCAATTCAGAACGGGAACCGAAACGATGACCCTTGGACGCGTGAACCCTCAGTTTAGCCTCGAACAGCAAGGGATCACTGATCTTGGCGCCGTTTCGTATAATTTGACCGAGCCGGCGCTGATCGAGGCGTCAATCAAGCGCGGTGAGGCCGAGTTGGGCCAGGGCGGGACGGTGCTTGTTTCGACCGGCAAATTCACGGGCCGCTCGCCCATGGACAAGCACATCGTCAAAACACCGGATGTCGCCGACAAGATCTGGTGGGACAACAACGCCGCCATGGAGCCGGCAGCCTTTGACCGCCTCTATGACGACATGGTCGCGCACATGAAGGGCCGTGATTTCTTCGTTCAGGACCTGTATGCCGGAGCCGATCCGACGCATCGCTTGGACGTGCGCGTCGTCACCGAACTGGCGTGGCACAACCTTTTCATCCGCCACTTGCTGCGCCGCCCGGACCGCGCAGACCTCGACACGTTTGAGCCGGAATTCACTGTTATCAACGTGCCAAGCTTCAAGGCCGACCCGGAGAAGCATGGCTGTCGCTCGGATACGGTCATTGCGATGAACTTTGAGCGGCGCCTGATCCTGATCGGTGGCACCGAGTACGCGGGCGAAAACAAGAAGTCCGTGTTCACCCTTCTGAACTATCTGTTGCCGGAAAAAGGCATCATGCCGATGCACTGCTCGGCCAACCATGCTCAGGGCAACCCGATCGATACGGCAATCTTCTTTGGCCTGTCTGGCACGGGCAAGACAACGCTGTCGGCCGACCCCAACCGCGTTCTCATCGGCGATGACGAGCATGGCTGGTCCAATCGTGGTTCGTTCAACTTTGAGGGTGGCTGCTACGCCAAGACGATCAACCTCTCTGAAGAAGCCGAGCCCGAAATCTATGCCACAACCCAAAAGTTCGGGACCGTGATCGAGAACATGGTCTATGACCCCGACACCAAAGAGCTGGATTTCGAAGACGACAGCCTGACGGCCAACATGCGGTGTGCCTATCCGCTTGAGTACATCTCCAATGCGTCCTCTGCAGCAATCGGGGGCCACCCCAAGAACATCATCATGCTGACCTGTGATGCGTTTGGTGTGTTGCCGCCCATCGCGCGGCTGACCCCGGCGCAGGCGATGTATCACTTCCTGTCGGGCTTTACGTCCAAGGTGGCCGGGACCGAGCGAGGAGTGACCGAGCCTGAGCCGACATTCTCAACCTGTTTTGGTGCGCCCTTCATGCCGCGCCGCCCGGAGGTCTATGGCGAACTGCTGCGCGAGAAGATTGCGCGACACGGCGCAACGTGCTGGCTGGTGAATACGGGCTGGACCGGCGGTGCTTATGGCACCGGAAGCCGGATGCCGATCAAGGCGACACGTGCTCTGTTGACAGCAGCACTTGATGGGTCGCTGTCGGATGCGCCATTCCGCAAGGATCCAAACTTTGGCTTTGAAGTACCAGTGACGGTCAAGGCGAGCGCCGTACCTGATATCCTTCTTGATCCGCGCAGGACGTGGCAGGATCAGGCAGCATTCGATGCCCAGGCCGCGAAACTTGTTGCGATGTTTGCCGAGAACTTTGCCCAATACGAAGCCAATATCGATGACGACGTGAAGGCTGTCGCGATCGGTTAAGCTGGCTGGGGCTCTGCCCCAGACCCCGGGATACTTTTGAACAGAAAATGGAGGCTAGGCTCAAAAGCCCAGTCCACGGCGCACGAGGTTCAGACCCGCGAGCGTGAGTACAACTAGAGTGACCCGTGCGAACTGCTTTTGGTCGAGCCGGTCTTGAATCGCCATGCCGATGGCCATGCCGACTAGGACTGGCACAACGAGCACGGCGGAAAAGCCCCGCGTTTCCGGGCCAAGGACCCCTGATTGCAAATGAGCGGCCACCAGCAGAACGGCACCGACCGCGTAGATCAGCCCCTGCACCTGCACGCTTTCGCGTTTCTCGGTCTGCAACGCCGTCAGGTAAGCCACCGTGGGTGGCCCCCAGCTTCCTGAGAGACCACCAACGAAGCCCGCAATCAGAGCGGCGATCACCTCGGCCATGCTCCGGTTTTCCGCTTCGATTTTCAGACGCCATCCCAAGAGCTGTGTGATCGCGTAGGTCGTAAAGATCGTGCCGATGATCAGAAACAGCGCCCAGCCGGGAATGAATCCGACCAGTTGCGCTGTCGCAAGGATGACGATGGAGAAGATTGCCAGGAACTTCGCATGGGTTCGCACGGCACCGACAAGTGCGCCCATGCCGCCGCGCAGCGTTTGCCAGAGATTGCCAACCAGCGTCGGGAACAGCATCCCTGCAATCGCCACCTCTGCCGGCAAGATCGACCCCAGCCCCGAGACCATGAGCATCGGCAACGCAAACCCCACGGTCCCTTTGACAAGACCGGCCAATAGCGCCACCGCAAAGACGAAACCCCATGCAAACAGGGACAATTCAGGCATATCGATGCTCCTTCCAACGGTCTATACTGGCGGGAAAGACGCCGCATCCGAAATCGGCTGCGACATTTCTGTGCTCTTGGGGATTGTTTCGCGAAATCTTATTGCGCGACGGGAAAATCTCACATAGACGTTTGCAGGTGCAGAAAAAAGGATTGCGCGATGGCTGCTGATGGACAGGACATGCCGAAGGTTCAAAGCGTTTTGCTCGACGATCTGATCGGGAAAACGGGCAATGCGACGGCGGCTGCCGAAGCCTTTCTTGAAACGGCCAAAACATCGCTGCGTGCGCAGCTGGCCGTAGGCGACCGCGTCCCCTCCTCTGCCATCGAAGAAAACCAAACGGCGGCCCACGGGTTGGCATGGCTGGCGACCACCGTTGAAGCAATCAAACAGCTTCATGCCTGGGCCGAGCGCCTGAGCGGTGAAGGTCAATTCGGTGAAATGGAAGCGCTCATCCTGCAGATCGGGACCGGCGAATACCTTTGGCAGATCTACGGCGGGATTCCGATGAGCCAGGGCGAACTCCTGCGCCCCCAAGACATCGGCCTCAGCCAGGACGACCAGCGCTCTCTAATGGCCCCGGACGTGATGGCTTTGACCCAGGGCGGCAATACCGAAGCCGCCCGGATGCGGCTTGTCGAGATCATGCGCGAACAAGCGGCGCGCCCGACCTTCGGTGCGACTGGTCTGGACGACGAGTTGGAGATGATCCGCGAGCAGTTTCGGCGCTTTGCCGATGACCGCGTGATCCCCCATGCCCATGAGTGGCACCTGAAAGACGAACTGATCCCGATGGAGATCATCGCCGAACTTGCCGAGATGGGCGTGTTCGGCCTGACGATCCCGGAAGAACATGGCGGCTTTGGCCTGTCCAAGGAGTCGATGGTTGTCGTCTCCGAGGAACTCAGTCGCGGCTATATCGGTGTGGGGTCCCTCGCCACCCGGTCGGAGATCGCCGCAGAGCTCGTTCTCTGCGGCGGGACACCGGAGCAAAAAGAGAAATGGCTGCCTGGGCTCGCCTCGGGCGAGATCCTTCCGACGGCTGTTTTCACCGAGCCCAACACCGGCTCAGACCTTGGATCGCTGAAAACGCGGGCCACCAAGAAGGGCGACAATTGGGAGATTACGGGCAACAAGACCTGGATCACCCACGCCGCGCGCACGCATGTCATGACCGTTCTGGCGCGGACAGTCCCCGACACGACCGACTATCGCGGTTTGTCGATGTTCTTGGCCGAGAAAACCCCCGGCACCGACGACGCCCCTTGGCAGGACCCCGGCATTTCAGGCGGTGAGATCGAGGTGCTCGGCTACCGCGGGATGAAGGAATATACGCTCAATTTCGATGGCTTCGAAGTGAAAGGCGAGAACCTGCTTGGCGGCGAAGAAGGTCAGGGCTTCAAGCAGCTCATGCAGACCTTCGAGAGCGCCCGCATCCAGACCGCGGCCCGCGCTGTCGGCGTCGCGCAATCCGCGCTTGAGATGGGCATGAAGTACGCAGAGGACCGCATCCAGTTCGGCAATCCGCTCATCGCGTTCCCGCGCGTTGCCTCAAAGCTGGCCATGATGGCGGTTGAAATCATGATCGCCCGCCAGCTGACCTATTTTTCGGCCCGCGAAAAGGACGCTGACCGCCGCTGTGACCTTGAAGCAGGCATGGCGAAGCTTCTGGGCGCCCGCGTCGCATGGGCCGCTGCCGACAACGCTCTGCAAATCCACGGCGGAAACGGGTTCGCGCTGGAGTACCCGATCAGCCGCGTGCTTTGCGATGCACGCATACTGAATATCTTCGAGGGTGCCGCGGAAATCCAGGCGCAGGTGATTGCACGGCGCTTGCTGGCGTAAGCGCAATCGGGCAGACGCGCCCAGTTAGCAATCCGCCGTTTTGCCCGGCAGGTGGCTCCGCTTGGGTGCACCACCAAACATGCGCGCCCAAAAGCTCGATCCCATTTCGGCAATCGCATCACTGCGCAATTGACGGCTCCGCTCCATGGCGGCCTTGATCTGCGCATCGCTGGGTTGCTCAAATTTACCTTTTGTCATTGTCTTGATCCTTTTGCGTTGAATGCGGTTTCTGCCGCTTCGTTGACGTATAAATGCGCTTGCGTCATAAGTTTTACAAACGAGATGTTTCGACGCTTCAGACAAGAAAAACTTAACCGATGGCTGATCGCCTTCCTTCCCTTACCGGCTTGCGTGCGTTTGACGCCGCGGCCCGACGGCTGAGCTTCAAGGACGCGGCCGCCGAGCTGAACGTCACGCCAGCCGCGCTCAGCTTTCAGATCAAGGGGCTTGAAGACGACCTTGGCGCAAAGCTGTTCGAGCGACTTCCCCGTGCGCTGGAGCTGACCGAGCAGGGCAAGGCGTTGGCGCCCCATGCGCGCGACGCCTTCATGGCGCTACGCACCGGCTGGGCCGAAGCCCAGCGCGCCGATGACGAAAACCGCCTGACTGTCACGTGCGGTCCGGCATTTGCTGCCAAGTGGCTGGCCCCCGCACTGGGGCGGTTTGCCCGCGCCCATCCTGAAATCGAACTACGCTTTGTCGCCACGCTGGCCAAGTTGGACCTAGCCCGCGATGGCATCGACCTTGCTGTGCGCTTTGGCGAAGGTGACGACGCGGGTCTGTTCCGCGAACGCCTGATGGAAGACTACATCCTTCCCATGATGAAACCTGAGATCGCCGAGCGCATCTCTGAGCCCGCCGATCTTCTGAACGAGACACTCATCACCGACGAGAGCATACTGTTTCTCGATCCGCCGCCCGACTGGACACATTGGTTCGCAGCAGCAGAACACCCGGTCAAATCCGTACCCAAGGGCTTGTCCTTCACGCAGGCTGACCATGCCGTTGATGCTGCGCAAGACGGGGCTGGCGTGGTGCTTGGTCGTTCAAGCATGACGCGACAGGCGCTGGACAGTGGCGCGCTGGTCGCCCCCTTTGACGTCGTCCTTGGAACACCGGCCTACTACAGGATCGTCTGCCGTCCGGGGCGCGAGGATTTGCCCGCCACACGCGCATTCCGGGATTTCCTGAAAGCTGAGGCAAAAAAAGACGAAGGCTTTCTTGAAGGGCGCAAGGTCATTCAGCTTTGATGCGTTAACAAAGATGACCGAACGCTTCACCACCAAGCCATCGCTGCGTGGTGCCATACGTTTGCCATACGCTTGTCCGACGCAAAGCAGACCGCATTTCCGAACCGATCGTGGCGTCAAGAAACGCGCTCAGGCCACGCAACACCTTGATCTTGGGCGACCCGCCATTACCTGCCCCGTAACCCCCTAGACGAGGCTTCACATGAAGACCGTGCTTTTGACCGGAGTGACCGGTTTCATCGCCAAGCGCATTGCCCTGGATCTTCTTGAAGACGGCTACATGGTGCGCGGATCGCTGCGCAGCAAAGGTCGTTCTAACGAAGTTCTGGATGCTCTGCGCGACAAGCTTTCAGAGCCAGACCTCCTTGATAGGCTTAGTTTTGTTGAGCTTGATCTGACCTCGGATGACGGCTGGGACGCGGCCATGAAGGGCGTGGATGCGCTCATGCACACCGCCTCACCTTTCCCGATGACAAACCCCGATGACCCACAATCCCTTGTTGGCCCAGCAGTGGATGGAACCCTGCGGGCCCTGCGGGCGGCACAAAAGGCAGGCGTGAGCCGTGTCGTTCTAACGTCCTCCGTCGCGGCGATTTACGCCACCGACACCCAGGGAGGCAAGTTCACAGAAACGAACTGGTCCGAAGAAGGCCACCCGATGATGAGCCCCTACGCGCTATCCAAGACCAAAGCGGAACGCGCCGCGTGGGATTTCGTCGAAAAGCATCCCGAGATGCAGCTGTCCACAATCAACCCCGTCCTCGTTGCGGGCACACCGATGGACATCCATTTCGGCACCTCGCTCGAAGTGATCGAGAACATCCTTTTGGGCAAGGACCCGTTCCTGCCCGAACTTGGGTTTGGCATCGTTGATGTCGAAGACGTCAGCCGTGCACATTTGCGCGCCATGGAGTTGCCAGAGGCCATCGGCAAGCGCTTCATCCTACACAGCGGGCGCATGACCATGCCCGAGATCGGCAAGACCTTCAAAGAGGCGTTCCCGGGATGCAACGCCAGCACGCGGACCGCGCCGAACATGTTGGTGCGCGGCCTTGCGCTTTTTGACAAACGGGCCCGCGCGATCCTGCCAGCATTGGGTCGTGTCGAGCACCCCGACAACAGTCAGGCCCGCAAGGTGCTTGGCATCGATTTTGTCCCCGCAAAGGAAGCGTTGCTACGCACTGGCCGCTTTTTGAACGAAGCATGATCGCGCTGATGGCAGCCGGTCTGGCGCTATTGGCCGCGCCAGACGAGACGATCTCGGGCTATGCCGATCGCGAGGCGACCTATGTCGTCACCGAACTGGCCGGACAACCCTTCGAGGCAACGGCGAGTGTGCGGTTTCCCGAACCCGGCCTTGTTCAGGGGCGCGGCCCTTGCAACGCTTACTCGGCCTCCCAGAATGCGCCCTATCCGTGGATCCAGATCGACCCGATCATGGCCACCAAGGTCGCTTGTCCCGACTTGGCGGCAGAGGACGCATTCTTTGCTTTCCTTTCAGGTGCCACGCTGGTCGAGGTCTCAGGCCCGGTCATAATCCTAACCAATGAAGCGGGCGAAACCCTGGTCGCGCGGGCAGAGTAATGCGTTTCGCCTAGAACGCCTGTGCGTAAAACCGCGCGGCCACAACGACAAGAAACACGCCGAATGCAATCTCAAGTGCGCGCGCGCTCATCCGATGGGCCAGTGTCGCACCAATCGGCGCGGTCAGCATTGAAAACGGAGCGACCAAAAGAACCGCAAGCCAGTGGATGTAACCCAGGGTGAAACCCGGCAACCCCGCAACGCCCCACCCCGCCGCGACGTAACCCAACACCGCAGGGACGGCGATGATGGCACCCAGTCCCGCTGAGGTGGCCACAGCCTCATGCAAAGGCCGCCCATAGAGCGTCATGAACAGGTTGTTGAGGTTGCCGCCACCAATCCCCATGAAGGTCGATAAGACGCCGATTCCAAAGCCGACGCCATTGCGCGCACCCTTGCCTGGCAGGTCATCGGCAAGCTTCCAGGACGCGCGATTGAACAACATCTTGATCGCAATCACCGTCGCAAAGACGGCAAAGATCAAGCGCAACGCATCCCCTGGCACCCAACGCAGCACAAGCGCCGCTGCAATCACTCCAGCAGGCACCCAGAACACCCAAGCCTTCAGGATCTCGGGATCCCCAGCTCCGTGACCGCGGTGAGCGCGATAGGACCGGATCGCCGTGGGAAGGATGATCGCCATGGAGGTCGCAACGCTCAGATGCGCGATATGGTCTTCGCCAACCCCTTGCAAAGCAAAGGCTATCGACAGCATGGGAACAAGGATCGCGCCTCCGCCAATCCCGAACAAGCCTGCCATGACACCGGCGACCGCACCCGTTGCGGCCAGCATGAGAGCAAGCTGGATCAGCTCACCCGTCATGGCGCGCCTCGGCCTTTAGCGTCATGGGAAGGCCCGCGGTGACAAGGACCACTTCGTCCGCAATCGCTGCAACGGCCTGGTTGAGCCGGCCAGCGTGATCGCGAAACGCGCGCGCCAATGCATTGTCCGGAACGATGCCTTGCCCGACTTCATTGCTTACCAGAACGACGTGTCCGGTCGACGAAGACAGGCTATCGAGCAGCCCGGACATCTCGGCGTCGATGTCTTTTTCCGCAAGCATCACATTCGACAGCCAAAGCGTCAGACAATCCACCAATCGGACGTCCCCGGCCGTTTTCGCCAGTGCTCCCACAAGGTCCGTGGGTTCTTCGATGACCCGCCAACCTTCGCCCCTGTCGGCGCGGTGCCGTGTGATCCGTTCCGCCATCTCTGCATCACCGGCCTCGGCCGTAGCGATGTAGACCGGCGTATCTGACAGCGAGTGCGCGCGCGCCTCGGCCAGACGGCTTTTGCCCGACCGTGCCCCACCGATGTAAAGAATGACTGTCATGCGTCCCGTCTGGCAGGCCGTCACTCGCCCGTCAACGCCCGCCGCCGTTCAGCCAGTTCGCGCACGGCCCGTAGTACGAAAGGCGTCCCGCACACCCAGTCACTGTCCGAGAT
Organism: uncultured Rhodobacterales bacterium; assembly: GCA_964638245.1. Taxonomy (GTDB): domain Bacteria; phylum Pseudomonadota; class Alphaproteobacteria; order Rhodobacterales; family Rhodobacteraceae; genus CAZWZG01. Next base: position 56,782 of record CAZWZG010000002.1, on the reverse strand, counting down.
CGTATCGCCCTGGCGCGCATCTGACAGCGCGGCAAGAGCAGGATGGTCAAGGATCGCCTCGGATCGCGACGCGCCGGGATATCGCTGACCTTCCACGACAAGATCCGGCATCAACGTCACCAAAAGCTCAAGCGGCATCACACCACCCGAAAATCCGGCTTCCGTCGCCACGTTGTCAAAGCCCGCCGCCAACAGGATCTGACCGGCCAGTGACTTATCCCCCAATGTGTATCCGTTCGCATAGTAAAGCGCCGCACGCGGGCGCTCCTGGACATCCGCACGCAGCGTTGCAAGGTCGTCCTCGTAGGCTTTGGCTAACGCCTCTGCGCGCGCATCCTGTCCTACAAGTCGGCCAATCTCGCGTAAGCGATCGGCAACGCCATCCACGTCCCGGACGGCATCGATCTGTTCAACGCGAAACCCCAAACCGCGGAGCATCGTGACCGTGGCAGGGGTAGTGAATGTCCCTGCCAGAACGAGGTCCGGGTCCATCAAAAACACTTCTTCAGCCCGTCCGTAGTTCACTGGAAAAGCGGCCGCCTGCTCGACCATGGCAGAGCTTTGCGGCTCGGTCGCCAGAAACGAAAGGGATGCGATCTGCGACGGATCTGCGACAAGCATCGTCAGCTGATCCGTACAAAGATTGATCGAAACGATCCGCTCGGGGGCCGCAACAGCAGCCCCCGGCATCGCCAGCGCCAATAGCGCGGCTTTAGAAAGTCGCGCGAAAACCGACATAGATCGAGCGACCCGGCTGGTTGAAACCATCAACAGTCTGATAATCCTCATCAAACAGGTTTTCGACCCGGACATAGGCCTCTTGCCCGTTCGCGATCTCGTAGGTTAGCGCCGCGTTGACGACTGTGAAGTTTGCCATGTCCTTTCGGGCAAAAGTCACAGCGTCAAAGTCCGTGAAATCCGCGACATGACGCAACGAAAGCTCCCCCGTCAGCCCTTCTTTCAGCATCGCCGACACGCCAAGCGCCAACTCATGCGTTGGTACCCGCACAAGGTCGACGCCATCGGTTTGCGCCCGAGTGTAGGTGTAGTTGCCAAAGACATCGACGTAGTCGTTGATTGGCATTGCACCGGACAATTCGATCCCGGACGTCTCGGTCGCCCCACCAACCTGTGCATAGGCATTTGTCGGAAAATCATAAGTGATCAGGTCTTCGATATCGGTCCGGAAAGCCGTCGCTTTGACGAACCCGCCACCGTCAAAAATGCGCTCGACACCTGCCTCAAGCGTACGGCTGGTCTCCGGCGTCAGGTCTGGGTTTCCAAAGAACCCGAAGAGTTCGTAGAGCGACGGGTTCCGCGTGCCTGTGCTGGCCACGGCCCGCACAATCGTGTTAGGCGAAGCCCGCCACGCCAATGCGGCGCGCGCATTCAGGCTGGCTTCGAACTCCGAATGCTTGTCCCCCCGCAGCGAGAACGACAGATCAAGCGCCTCGTTCGGTGCGTACAGAACCTCACCGAATATGCTTGCAACAGTCGCATCGCCCGCTTCGAAGTCTGAGGTGTAGCTTTCGCGAGAGTATTCGGCGCCAAAGCTGACATCGGTTGCCCCGAATTGCGTGGTGCCGACATAGGACAGTTCCTTACGCTCACCCCGGAAATTCTCTGTGAAGCCCCCCGGGAAGAAGCGGTCATTTGCGAATGTTGAGGCCGAGAACGTGCTGTCGACGCGGTCACCGGTGACCTCGGCAAACACTCGCAGGCCAGTCGTCTCAACGAACTGTTCGCCCGTTGGGTCGGTGGTCGAGTTATCGAACTCGGTTTCGCTGTCACCGACAAAACCGGTGAAGCCCAGCGTTACACTGTCGGTTGCCTCATATTCGCCGGAAAAGGACAGCCGTCGGGCACGTCCGCCGTCCTCTTCGGTGTCGCTGTCGCGGGCCGAAAAGCCGTCCGTGCTGGTTTGCGAGTATGTAAAGGCCAGCGAGCCGCGCTCATAGGCCTCTGAAAACGCGATCGAACCTGCGACAGTTCCGAAACTTCCGACCTCTGCCGCCAGCGAAATCGCGCGGCCTTCCTCAACGGCGGCCGTGGTGGTGATGTTGATCACACCCGCAATCGCTTCAGAGCCATAGAGCGCGGATTGCCCGCCCTTCAGGATCTCGATCCGGGCAATGTCCGATGTCATCAACCCGCCAAAGTCGAACAACGACTGTGTGGCCGACGGATCGCTCACATCAATGCCATCAACGCGCACCGCCACATAAGCTCCGGCAAGCCCGCGGACGCGAACTGCCGTCTGTTTGCCGAAGCCGCCGTTTTGGGCGACCGTCACGCCTGGCAAACGCGCAATGTAGTCGGAGACCGATTGGACGGCCGTTTCGCGAAGCTCTTCTTCGGTGATGACCTCAACCGTGGCACCGGTGCGGTTCACGTCCTGTGGCGTCAGGGACGAGAAAATCGTCACTTCGCCCAGGATCATCGTGTCTTGTGCCATCGCGGGTAAGCCTGCCAACAGGGCAAGCGCGGATATCGTCAGTTTTTTCATGTGGTCCCCCAAAGACCCAAAGCCGTCGTAACGGCAAGCAATGTTGTCTGAGGGTTCGCGCCCGCCAGACGGTGAAACGTCACCGCTGCGGGATAACCGCCTCCGAACCGCACCCCGCGGACGGAAAGGGTGAACGCGCCGGCAGGTCTCCTGGCTTGCGGGTCAACGCTCGGGCTGGCCTTCCCGGGCATTGGCCCAGTGGCATGATCAGCCGTCGCTCGCCGCCTACAGTTGCGGGGGCAGCCGCGGATTGGCCTATCGAGGCGCACCGCGTTCCCTTTTCATCCGGCCTTCACCGGAACCGAGGCCCTTTCGTGATAAAGTGTCGCAGCACGGGGTCAAGCGTAAACGCGACATGAACGAAACCGTTGGCGTCCAATGCACAGCGTTGACGGCGAAACGGCTTGTCTCAGGCGACCTGCCGCCCGTGGCACCAAACGGCCGAGATCACGGGATCCTCGTCAGGCTGCCAATCAAAACGGATAAGATCCGCGCGAAGCCCCACGCCGATAGCACCACGGTCGTGCAACCCCGCCGCCATCGCGGGTGCGCGCGTCGCGGTGCCGATCCCGCGCGGCAAGTCGTCCCAAAGCGTCGCAAGGCGGCAGGCCGCAAGCAAGAGGGCAGAGGGCACGTAGTCGGAGGACAAAATGTCCAGCAATCCATCACGCGCGAGATCCAACGCCGAGACATTGCCGGAATGCGACCCACCGCGGACAACATTCGGGGCCCCCATGATTACCGAAATTCCAGCATCCTTGCAGGCTTGTGCCGCTGACAGGGTCGTTGGAAACTCTGCCATTACGACGTTGTGCCCCGCGCTCACCGCAACCTGTTCTTGGGTCATGTCATCGTGGCTTGCCAGGGTGGCCCCAAGTCGCGCCGCTTCTGACACTGCCGTCGCTTCGTGCCGCGCGCCGAGACGTTCGTGAATGTCAAAAAGATGCGCAACGTGTTCTTCGAGATCGCTCAGGGTCATGTCGTACTTGCGCATGACATACGCGCTGTACTTGTCCATGTCGGAAAACTGACGCTGGCCGGGCATGTGATCCATCAGGCTGACGATGCCCACGCGATCGTCGGGTCCGAACTCCGCGAATTCTTCGATCAGCGTCTCTGAACAAATCTCAGCGCGCAGGTGCAGGTGATGGCTGATCTTCAAGGCGCCCGCCGCCCGCAACTGCAGGATTTCGTCCGCCAAAGGGCGCGCGTAGCGTTTGTATTCAGACTTGGCGCCGGGGATCGAGCCGACACGCAACGCATCAAAAACCGTCGTGATCCCGGTGGACGCCAGTTCGGCATCATGGGCAATGATCGCCGGTTTGTGGGGCCAATCGACCTTCGGACGTGGTGTGATGTGGCGTTCAAGGTTGTCGGTGTGCAGCTCGACAAGCCCGGGCGCCAGATAGGCACCTGAGCAATCGACAGCGCCCGCTGGGCAGTCCGACCCCTCGCCAATCTCAGCGATCAGGCCGTTAGACACCCTAATCCATCCCGGGACAACGCGCTCGGCGAGCACGATACGCGCGTTGGCAAGAATGAATTCCTGTGTCATGGGCTTGGTTGTTTCTCTTTTGGCGCGCACGTCATGCCCACCCGTTACGCTCTTTATTTCACACCGCCGCCGGGTCCGCTACAGACCTTGGGCGCCCAATGGCTTGGCTGGGACAGCGACCTTGGAAAACCCGTCGCACGACCTCACTGGCCGCAGTTTCCGATCGAGATCGATGCAGTCACATCGACGCCCCGAAAGTACGGATTTCACGGAACGCTGAAGGCGCCCTTTCACCTTGCCGCGGGAAAGTCGGAAGCAGACCTCATCGCCGCGGTTGAAGCCTTTGCAACGCATAGGGAAACAGTTGAAGTTCCGCGCATGAGCGTCGCGGTCCTTGGGGAGTTTTTGGCTCTATCGCCTGATGGCGATACGACGGAACTGGCTGCGCTGGCGGCCAGTATCGTCGAGGAGTTCGACATCTTCCGCGCGCCTTTGTCCGAAACTGACCTTGCTCGTCGGCGCGCTGCGGGCCTGTCTCCGCGACAGGACGAATTGCTGCTAAAATGGGGCTATCCCTTTGTCATGGACGCGTTCCGGTTCCATATGACGTTGACCGGAACCGTTGCGCCCAACGTGCGAGAAACCCTCCTACCGGCTCTGCAGAGCTTGTTTGAGCCTGCAATACCCGAACCCTTTGCGATCGATGCGATATCGCTTTTCAGAGAAGGCGAAGACGGCCGATTTCGCCTTTGTCGGCGCATTGCCCTTGGCGAATAAGGTCGGCAGACGCCCAGCGCCGCTCCGACATCTTTTTGCCCCGTTGATCTAGTAAACGTTCCCCGGACATCACGTGGGACAAAGCAATGTTCGAGCCCTGTACAGAGGTTGTGACGATCCTGACCGCTCTGATTTTCGGAGCGGGTGATGCCTGCGTTGACATCGGATTGCGCTCGGTCCTTCCAGCGCTGCTCGTGTTTGTCGTTTGCGTTGTCGTTCTGCAATTTATTGCCCGCCGCCTTTTGGCGCGCCTCTTTGGGCGACGCAAACCGACCCGCACGGAAACACCCACACGCGCGCGAAAGCCTCTTGAAGGTCCCGAAGATGACGGCGGCCCCATCCGCTCGATGCGCTAAACCCGATTAGCCCTTGCCACATCGCGGTTTTCCGGGGACGGTCCGAGGTATTCCGGGGGGAAACATGCGCTGTCTGGCACTTTCTGATCTTCACTATGGGTTGCCGCAGTTTGACTGGCTTCTGGCCGAAGCACCGCATTTTGATCTGATCATCATCGCTGGAGACCTTCTGGAATTGTCCGCCTCCGTGGATCGCCGTGCACAGATTGTCGTGGTCCGTAAGTATCTTGAAAAGCTCAACAAACTGACCCGGGTCGTCGTCTGTTCGGGCAATCACGACCTGACCGGAACAGCAAGCAGTGGCGAACAGTTCGCGGATTGGCTGGAGGATCTGAGCGACGACGGGATGATCGCCGACGGCCAAAGTTATCGCGCCGATAACGCATTGATCACCGCCTGCCCGTGGTGGGACGGACCACATGCTCAGGCAGCAATCGGGGAGCAACTGGCACAGGACGCCAAAAAAGGCGCTCGCCCTTGGATCTGGGCCTATCACGCGCCTCCGGAGGAAAGCCCGGTGGCGTGGTCGGGCGCGCGCTTTTTCGGGGATGGCGCGCTTTCTCGCTGGATCGCCGAATATTCACCGGATGTCGTGTTGGCCGGGCACGTCCACGAGGCACCGTTTGTCCCCGGAGGTGGCTGGGCAACGAGGATCGGATCGACCTGGGTGTTCAACGCTGGCCGACAACTTGGCAATCTGCCGTCGCATATCATTTTCGATCTTCAGGCGGAACGCGCGGCGTGGTTTTCCTTTGAAGGCGCGGAGGAGTTGAGCCTGGCAAACAGCGCTCCGCCCCGCCCCTTGAAGGGCCTGCCTGACTGGTTGCCTGCGAGCATGGGTGGCCCATGACGGATCGCCTCGCGATCATCGGCAAGGGTGCATTTGGATTCGCATTGGCCAATGTCTATGGGGATAGGGCCATTGCTCACTTTGGGCGGGACCACCCGAAATGGATCGAGCACCGCGTCGCCATTCTGGCGATTCCCACCTCCGCATTACCCGCGCTGTTATCGAACCTAGAGTTTGGTCCCGAAACGATTCCGATCCTTTGCTCCAAGGGCATGCTGGCATCCGGGGCCTTTTCGTCAACGCTTCTGGGTGATCGTCCCTTTGCGGTTCTGAGCGGTCCCGGCTTTGCGGATGAGCTTTCGTCTGGCCTGCCGACCATCCACAGTCTTGCCGCAACGAACCCTGACTTGGCCGAAGCTCTGGCCGAAACCCTAAGCACAACGCGTTTCCGGCTATACTGGACGACAGATGTCGTCGGGGTGCAGGTGTGCGGCACAATGAAGAACATCCTTGCGATTGCCGCGGGTGCCGTGACCGAATTGGGCCTTGGTGAAAACGCGCGCGCCTCGCTTCTGGTGCGCGGGATCGAAGAGTTGCGCCGCGCGGTGATGACCCTTGGTGGGCAAAGCGAAACACTGATGGCGCCAGCAGGCATCGGCGATGTCTTTTTGACCTGCACCTCGGAAAAAAGCCGCAACTTCCGCTTTGGCCGCATGATAGCGCGCGGCGTTTCGGCTGAGGACGCGGTGAAAACGCTCGGCACGGTCGAAGGCCTCCACGCTCTTGGCGGTCTTTTGCAAGCTGTCGGGGAAAACGACGCTCCCATCGCCGCGGCATTGAACGCCGTGATCTATGAGGGGCTAGCGCCGAAAGAAGCCGTGGACGCGCTGATGCGCCGTCCAATCAAGCCCGGCTAAAGCCGGCTGTCACCAGCACCGCCGCGCTGTTTTCCACCCGCCTTTTCGTCCCATTGCTGGTTGATCAGGCTGTCCAGAATTTCGTCCACCATTCCAAAATGATCGGTTCGATCAGAAAACTGCGCCTTGAAATCGGCAAGATACGTAGTCGCATCCTGAAGCCGTTGCGCCAGAAGGCGCGCGCAATGGAGCGCGACGGCTGGGCTTGAGGACAAAAACGTCCCCGCATCCGCCACATGATGCGCGCGCACATCCGACTTTGCGACAACGCTTGCCGAATAGGGGCTCTGCAGCAATACCGACATTTCGCCGAAAAGCGCGCCGGGTTCTTTCACGCGCGCCACCTCGACAGAGCCGCGCATCACGGCAACCTTCCCCTCAAGAAGCACGTACAACTCGGTTCCCGATCGCCCTTCTTCGAGTAAGACATCTCCAGCGGCAAAAGAGCGGATCGGATGGTCAGAACAATAGGTCAGAATGGACATGGATCAGACCTGCGCCTCTTTGAGGCCTTCGCGCGAAAGGCGGTCGGTCTTTGGCATGAGTTCGAGCAGCTCTTTCGTGTAATCGGTTTGGGGATTGGCGAAGAGAGTTTCTGTTTCGGCAAGCTCCACCAACTGACCTCGCCGCAGTACACCGACGCGATCGCACATCTGGCGCACCACGGGCAGGTCGTGGCTGATGAAAAGCATGGTCAGGCCAAGATGCTCTTGCAGGTCTTTCAGGATGTTGAGGATCTGGGCCTGGATCGACACATCGAGCGCGCTGGTGGGCTCGTCGCAAATCAGGAAGCGAGGCTGTGTCGCCAACGCACGGGCGATCGAAATCCGCTGTCTTTGACCGCCCGAGAACTCGTGCGGGTATTTCAGTCCGGCATCGGCCCCTAGGCCGACCCTATCGAGAAGTTCGGCGACGCGGTGCTTGATGGCATCCTTTGGAATCGCACCAAGGTGCAAAGCGGGTTCAGCAACGATCTGATCGACCCGGTGGCGCGGGTTGAGCGACGAAAAAGGGTCCTGAAAGATCATCTGGATTTGGCGACGGTAGGCTTCGAGCGTTTCAGGGTCCGCCCCCGAAACCTGGGTCCCGTCAAATCGCACGGATCCCCCGTCCAGCTTGTAAAGACCCGCGATCATCCGCGCGATGGTCGACTTGCCCGAACCACTTTCCCCGACCAGCCCGAAAACCTCGCCCGGGCGAATATCGAAAGTCACATCATCGACGGCGGTCAGATAGCGGCGTTGAGACGGGAAAAGGCTTCCACGCTCAAGAAAGACCTTCTTGAGATTGTGCGCCTCGACCAAAGATCCTTCGGTATGCGGCTGCGCCGGCCAATCCCGGGCCAGATCCTCGATCTTGAAGGTCGTATCGCGCCCGCCGTAACTGATTTGTGGGAACCGCCTCAGCTTGACATCCGGGCGCGGCACCGCCGCGATCAGGGATTGGGTGTAAGGGTGGTTTGGACGGCCCAGAACCTGCTCGGTGGCTCCGCTTTCGACGACCTCGCCCATGTACATCACGGTCACACGGTCCGTGGTTTCGGCAATGACGCCCATGTCGTGGGTGATCAGGATCACGCCCACCTTCCGCTCGCGCGCGAGGCTCTTGATCAATTCCAGGATCTGCGCCTGGATGGATACGTCCAAGGCGGTGGTCGGTTCATCTGCGATGATGACGTCAGGCTCTGAACAAAGCGCCAAAGCGATGACCACACGCTGCCGCATACCCCCGGAAAACTGGTGCGGGTACTGATCCACGCGCAACTCGGGTTTTGGGATGCCGACCCTGTCGAGAAGCTCGATCGCACGCTCGCGCGCCTTGGCGTCGCTGAACCCAAGATGCGCCTCGATGGTTTCAATCAACTGTTCGCCGACGGTGAAAAGCGGATTGAGCGAGGTCAGGGGGTCCTGAAAGATCATGGAAATGGTTTTGCCGCGAAGCGCGCGCATACTGGCGCGGTCACGCCCCGAAATAGCGTCGCCCTTCAGGCTAATGGTCCCGCCCGAGATATGCCCGGCACCATCAAGCAGTCCCATGATCGCAGCGCCGATGGTCGACTTTCCCGCGCCGGACTCACCGACCAATCCGTGGATCTCGCCGGGCTCAACGGTCAGCATCGCATTCTTGACCGCAGTGAACAGGCCCCTTCGAGAAGAGAACGCGACGCTCAGGTCTTCGATTTCAAGCAGGCTCACAGCGGTCCCCTCAGGTCTCTTTTCGTCGTCTTCGGGCAATGACCTTGCGGTCGGACCCTTTTAGTTCAAGCGCGGGTTCAAGGCATCGCGGAGCCAGTCCCCAAGCAGGTTCACCGCAAGCGCGAGAGTCAAAAGCGTGCAGGCCGGGAAGAACAGGATCCACCACTCACCCGAGAACAGGAACTGCTGGCCGATGCGAATAAGTGTGCCCAGCGACGGCTGCGTCGGGGGCGCGCCAACACCAAGGAAGGACAGCGTGGCTTCTGCTATGATTGCAAGGGCCAGGCTAATCGTGGCGATGACAAGTACAGGCGAAAGCACGTTGGGCAGGATATGCCGCAGCATGATTGCAAACGGCGATCGCCCGATGAGCTGCGCGGCCTGCACGTATTCCTTGCCTTTTTCGACCAAAGTCGCCCCCCGGACGACGCGCGCGAATTGCACCCAATCCGACAGGCCAATCGCAAAGATCAAAACCCAGATCGCCATCTGATCGCGGTACTCGACCGGCGTGAACCCTTTTGCGATCCCGAAGATCAGCATCGCCACAAGGATCGATGGGAACGTCAGCTGAACATCCGCAATGCGCATGATGATCGTCTCGGTCCAACCGCCGACATAGCCCGAAATCAGCCCCAGCGTGACGCCAAGGACCATCGCAAACAACACCGCCGCAAAGCCCACGAAAAGCGATATTCGCATCCCATACAGGATCGTCGAAAACACATCCCGGCCCTGGTCATCGGTGCCGAGCCAGAACTCATCACCGGTAAAGGCATTCGCCTCCCCCGGAGGGGTGAAGCCGTTCATCAGGTTCAGGCTGGCGGGATTGAATGGGTCGTAGGGCGCCACGAGTGGGGCGAACACGGCAGAAAGGATCAACACGGCTGTGACGGTGAAACTGATGATCGCAATGGGAGAATGACGAAACTTCCACGCAAAATCGCTATCCCAGAACCGTGCAAAAGCGCCCGGCGCACGCGCCTCGGCGGCCTTCACTTCAGCTTCGATCGGTGCACGAGTCATTGCGGAGCCTCGGTTCGATTGCGAAAGAAAGAAGGTCAACGATCAGGTTGATGCCGACAACCACCACCGAGATCAGCATCAGGTAGGCCGCCATCACCGGGATATCCACGAACTGGATCGCGTTGATGAACAACAGGCCAACTCCGGGCCATTGGAAAACGGTCTCGGTGATGATGGCAAAAGCGATGATCGACCCAAGCTGCAGGCCAACCACCGTGATCACCGGGACCATCGTGTTCTTTAGCGCATGGCGGAAGTTCACCACGCGCTCGCGCAAACCGCGCGCTCGGGCAAACCGGATATAGTCCTGCCGGAGCACTTCGAGCATCTCGGCGCGCACGAGGCGCATGATCAGCGTCATTTGGTAGAGACCCAACGTGATCGACGGCAGGATCAGTGCCTTCAACCCGCTGGCCGTCAAAAATCCGGTTGTCCACCAGCCCAGATCGACGACTTCGCCCCGACCGAACGTTGGAAGGAACTTTGTACTGAACGCAATTTCCGTCCAGGGAATCCTGATCATTATGCCAACGCCGAAAATGTAGATCAGCAAGATACCAATCAGGAATGTCGGCAGGGAAACGCCAATCAACGAAACTGTCATGATCGTATTGGATAACCAGCCGTCTCGTCGGATCGCCGTGTAAACGCCAAGCCCGATCCCGACGACAAAAGCAAAAATTCCCGACACGAACGCCAATTCAAGCGTCGCTGGTGCGCGCTCCGCAAGAATTTCGGACACCGGGCGGGACTGGCGATAGGATATCCCGAAATTGCCCTGAGCCGCGCCCTTCAAGAAGTTCCAGTACTGGACCGGAAACGGTTCATCGAGGCCCAACTGGTCGCGCAAACGCTCGATATCGGCTTGCGTCCTTTCCTGTCCAAGCATGTTGTCGATGGGATCGCCGACAAAGCGGAACATCGAAAACGCCACCAGCCCGACCACAAGAAGCACGAGGGCGGATTGCATGACGCGGCGAAGGATGAAGGACAGCATGTTTTACCTTTGACACTCCCCCCGTCAGGGTCAAGGCAAAGATCAAGAGGGCGGCCGTAACGTCATTGCAAAAACGAGGTCCGGAAAAGCCTACTCCCTATCGTGCAAACGAATGCTTATCTCAGCCTTTCCAAAGCGGTTTGGGCACTCGGCCAGAATCGCATTCAACCCCAGAGATGGCTGATGCAGAACACCTCAACCCAGCGCCTTGCCGAAATCGAGGCCGACATTCACGCCGCCCTCGCGCCTCTGATGGCCGAGGACCCCGTTCAGGCGTTGCGGGTAATGGAAGAGGTTGCGCGTCTCTTGAGCGAGTACGTCGCCGAAATCACGGCTGATGGAGCGTCCGAAGCCACACGCGCGCTTGCCCGAGAACACCTGCTTAGGTTTGTCGGGCACGGCGTGCAATTGCTCGAGCAGATTGATCTGCAGGATGCAAAGTCCCGCCTGAACTAGCCCTAGGGCTGCGCGCCAGAAACGGGAGGGGGTTCGGGGGAGGGCCGCGCCCTCCCCCGTTTGTCTTATCGGATCAGTTCACTGTCACCCAACGCAGGATGAAGAAGTTGTCCGGTCGCTGGGTCAACTCGATGTTGTCACCCGCGCCCCAAACCAGCGGCTGAACGTACATCGGCACATAGGCATGATCTCCGGTGTAGATCTGGGCCACTTCATCAATCATCGCCTGACGCGCGGTATCGTCGATCTCTGACTGGATCATCGGCAGCAGCGCATCAACGCGAGCGTTCGAGTAGTCGCCAAAGTTCCACGTCCCCAAGTTGTCCATTGGCGTGTGAACAAGGAACCGGATCGGGTGCTCATGATCGAACGTGCCAGGTGACCACCCAAGGAGATACATGTCAAAGTTATCAGCGCGAAGTTCGGGCCAATAGTTCGACACGGGCATGGCATTCAGCTCGGCTTGGATACCGATCTGCGCTAACATGGACACGACCGCCTGACAGACCGCTTCGTCATTCAAGTAGCGGTCATTTGGGCACATCAGGCCGAACCCGAAGCCATCGGGATAACCGGCTTCTTCCATCAGGCGCTTGGCTTCATCGAGGTCGAAGTCAGGGCGCATGTCAGCCGCGTCCGAGAACCCGCGCATGGCAGGGCTAACCAGCTGCGATGCGGGCTCAGCGTTGCCGCGCATGATCGTCTGCAGGATCGCCGGAACGTTCACGGCCTTGGCCACAGCTTCGCGGACCCGGCTGTCCTTGAACGGGTTGGGTTCGCCCGCGCTTGAGCCGTACTTGAGTGTTTCTGCCTGATGGGCAAAGCCAAGCATGATCACCCGAGCTTCAATGCCTTGATAGACCTGAACGCCATCCTGCCCCGAAAGACGCGCGGCGTCCTGAATTGGTACAGGGTTGATCATATCGATTTCGCCGGAAAGCAGCGCCGCGACTGCCGTGGCCGAGTTCTGAATTGGCGTGAATTCGGCACGTGTGATGTTGTGCTCTGCATCGCCCCACCAACCACCGAAGGGTTCCAGAACCGTGCGCAAACCGGGTTCACGCGTGGTGACCATGAAGGCGCCGGTGCCATTTGCGTTCAGCGTTGCATAGTTGCCGGCTTCTTTGTCGGGCAAAATGGCGTTGTTGGCCTCGGCCCAACCGCTATCCATGATCATCCAGTTGGCGATGCTGTCTGGAAAGATCGGGTTCGGAGCGGACGTCAGAATGTCGACCGTGAAATCATCAACCTTCACAACACCCGATACTGGCGCGAACCACGAGCGTACGTCGGCCACTTCGTTGGATGCGCGCTGATACGAGAACAGCACGTCGTCGGCGTTGAACTCGGATCCGTCATGGAACGTCACGCCCTGACGCAAGTTGAAGCGCCAGCCTTCGCCTTCGCCAATCGGTTCCCAGGAGGTCGCAAGCGCAGGCTCAATCGCCATGTCTTTGCCGCGGCGGACAAGACCTTCGTAAACGTTGTTCAGAAAACCAAGGACCGGTGCCGAGTTGACGGCATGGGGGTCCATGGTTTGCGGATCGGTCGTTCCCGCCCAGCGGAATTCTTCTGCGAGCGCCGGGCTCGTCAGCATGGCCGCGACGGCGACCATTGTCAGGTGATGTTTCATGGATGTCTCCCCAAGATTGCGCGTGGCGCGTCTTTTTTGATGTGGCGCGCAGGCCTGCGACACAACAACACAGGTCTGACATGGAGCGAAAGTCCGTTTTGCCAAGTCACGCGGTTTTGACGCCGCTTTCGTCCCTCAGGATCTTCACGGTGGCGATCGTTGCGCGCAAGAGTACATGCTGGCTGGCAAGGGCGGCCATCGAAAAAATACTGTCCCGCTCCACGTCGCTCCACGTCTTTGGCTGTTTCGAACAGACGTTCAAGGAACCGACCGGCTCACCATCCGGGCCAAGCACGGGGGCTCCCATCATTGCGCGGAATTCCAGCTCGTTGGCGCCGCATCCCCGCGAAACGCGATCGTCTTCCAAGGCATCATCAATCGCGACAACCATGTTTCTTTGACAAACAAGCCGCGTCAGGCTGAACCGCTCGGGGATCGGAAAAATCTCTGCGCGACCCGCTTCAAGACAGCAATGGGCCTGACACTGAATCTTAGAACGATCTTTGTGCCAAATGTTGAACATGGCCGATTCAGCCCCGCATGCGCGCGACGACATCTTCACCAGATGACTTAGGATTGGATCCGGCGGCCCACCGACCAGCCATAGGTCTTCAAGCGTATACACGACATTGCCCCCTATCGCGTATCGGAGGAGCACCCTCCAACTCGGACAGAAAGCGTAGCCAAAAAATTGACGCAAGGTAAGTTAAATTTTCCGTGATTGAAACAAAATTGCCGGGCGATAACCTCGCCCGGCAATAATCTTACTCAACTGGTCAGATTAGTTGACCGTGAAGTACTTCACCTTGGGCTGGTCTTCAGGCTGCACTTCGGCGCCAATGTTCGACTTCAGACCCCAGTTCAGCACCTGGTGGTGGATCGGAATGTACAGGACATCCTCCTGAACCGTCTGCCAGATGTCAGCGATCATGCCGTCACGCTTTGGAATATCCGTCTCGGATGCCAGCGCTTGGATCATCGTATCAAGCTCAGGGTTCGAATAGCGCGTCGCATTCCAAGACCCGTACTGCTCACCTTTGGTGTGCGCGAGGAAGTTGAAGATGTATTCGGAGTCAAACGTCGGAACACCCCAACCCAGCATATAGAAGTCGGTTTCAAGGTTGTTGATCAGCGGGAAGTGCTGCGCCTTTGGCAGAGCCTCAAGATTCACCTCGATCCCGATCTGGGCCAGCATGCCCACGGCCGCCTGACAGATGCCTTCATCGTTGATGTAACGATCATTCGGGCAGTTCAGCGTAATCGAGAACCCATCGCCATAACCGGCTTCTTCCATCAGCGCTTTGGCGGCGGCGATGTCGGTTGCTGGCACTTCATCGAGCTCTGCTGTCCAGCCGTTCACGAACGGAGGCGAGATCACACCAGCCGGTTGCGATTGACCCCGCATCACGACCTGCTGGATCGCATCACGGTTCACGGCGGCGAGGATCGCCTGACGCACGCGCACGTCTGCCAGCGGGTTTGCTCCATCGACGTTGTCAGACGTCAGGTCTTCATCGCCCTGGTTCATACCAAAGAAGATGACCCGGTTCTGAGGTGCCGTTCGGACGTCCAGACCGTCAACACCGGCTACACGGCCAAGGTCCTGCACCGGCAATGCTTGGATGAAGTCAATTTCACCCGACAGGAACGCAGCAACGCGTGTCGCGTCGTTCTGGATCGGCGTGTAATTGATTTCGGTGATGTCGAGCGGGAACATGTCCTTGCCCCAATAGCCATCATAGGCCGTCAGAACGGTACGAACGTCCGGCTCACGAACCGACAACTGGTAAGGTCCAGTGCCGTTGGTGTTGGTCGAGGCAAAGGTCGTCTCGCCGCCTTCAAAGTCCTGCACCTTGGTGGCGTTGTTCGCCTCGGTCCATGTCTTGTCCATCATGAACATGTTGGTGAGGTTGTTTGGGAAGATCGGGTTCGGACCATCGGTCACAAACTCGACTGTCATGTCGTCGACAGCCCGCACTTCAACCAGCGACGCCAGCAGCTCCTTCATGTCGCTGTCGGGCGTCAGAGCCCGTTCGATCGAAAAAACCACGTCTTCTGCAGTAAACGCAGATCCATCATGGAACGTCACGCCTTCGCGCAGTTTGAATGACCACACATTGGGATCTTCCGTTGGGCCCCATTCGGTCGCCAGGACGGGGACGATTGCGCCCGACATGTCGCGCATCAAGAGCGGTTCGTAGATCTGGTGAGCGACCGTGTGAGTCGGGCCTTCGTTTTGCGCATGCGGGTCAAGCGTCAGCGAGTCGCCGTTGTTGGCCCAGTTCAGCGTTTCAGCCGATGCAACGCCAGCACAGAGTGCCATTGCGCTTGCAGCCAGCCATAGATGTTTCGTTCCCATTCCAAGAACTCCCTGTTTTTTGGTATTTATGCGCGCAAGTATGACGCCGGTTTTTCCGGGCGCAAGGGGGTGCAGCGTTTCAACGTTGCGGAAAGAAAAAGCACCCCGCGAGAGTTTCCGCGCGTCAAGCAATCAAGCCAAAGTGCCCTCGGCTGCCGCACGAATGGCCGCAATGTTGGTGCCATACGCTTCTGGAGCATCGGCCGAGCCACCCTTGAACGCAGCGGACCCCGCGACGAGGACATCCGCCCCGGCCCTTCGTACAATTGGCGCTGTTTCGGGCGTTACGCCCCCATCGATCTCGATAAGGATATCGCGCCCGGCACACATCGAACGCAGCTCTGCGACTTTGCCGGACATGTCGATGAAGCTTTGGCCCCCGAAACCTGGATTCACCGTCATCACGCAGACCAGATCGATCATGTCCAAAACATGCGCGATGGAATTTGCTGGCGTTGCAGGGTTCAGAGCGACCCCCGCTTTCACGCCCGCAGCACGTATGGCTTGGAGGGTGCGATGCAAATGCGGCCCCGCCTCAACATGCGCGGTCAGGTAATCGGCCCCGGCATCTGCAAATGCCTGAATATACGGGTCCACCGGCGAGATCATCAGATGGACATCCATGACTGTCTTGATATGGGGCCGTATCGCCGCACACATCGCAGGTCCAAACGTCAGGTTTGGCACGAAATGGCCATCCATGACATCCACATGGATCCAGTCAGCGCCCTGTGCTTCAACGGCTTCGATCTCTGCCCCGAAATTGGCAAAGTCAGCGGCCAGAATGGACGGTGCAATAATGACTGGATTGGACATAACAGCTCTCCTTTGCCCTCTGCTATCGTTCCTGAAAAAGGATGTCACGCGCCGTCACATCGGAAAAATTTGACCAAACGGTCAAAGTTGCGTAAAGCCGTCGCGCGTGCCAATTTGATTGCATCCTTGCGGAGCCCCGACATGCCCCTCCAGACCGCCGAGACAACCACGAACCAAGCCCACCTGCCCGCCACAACAGAGGTGCGCAACCCGGGTTTTGAGTTGGACCTCGACTGGGTGGCTCGGGCGCAGGCAAACACGTCGGCCATTGAGCGTCGCGCCGCAACGCTGCCCGGTCGGCGTTCGATCAAAAAAGACTATCAGGCTGCCTGGCTATTGAAGGCGATCACCATGATCGACCTGACAACCCTTTCGGGGGACGACACCGAAGGACGTGTGAAACGTTTATGCGCAAAGGCCGCCAATCCTGTGAATTCATCGCTTCTCGATGCTCTTGGGATGGGTCCGATCACGACAGGCGCGGTCTGCGTCTATCACGACATGGTGCCGACGGCCGTTGAGGCGGTCAAGGGCACCGGCCTGCCGGTTGCGGCAGTCTCCACCGGTTTTCCGGCCGGGCTGTCGCCCTTCCATTTGCGCGTGGCAGAAATCAGCGAAAGCTTCGCCGCCGGCGCAACCGAGATCGACATCGTCATCTCGCGCCGACACGTGCTGACCCAAAACTGGCAAGCGCTCTATGACGAAATGAAAGCCTTCCGCGAGGCGTGCGGCCCGGCACATGTCAAAGCGATCCTCGCCACCGGCGAACTTGGCAGCCTTCGCAACGTGGCGCGCGCAAGCCTGATCTGCATGATGGCAGGGGCCGATTTCATCAAAACGTCGACCGGCAAGGAAAGCGTGAACGCCACGCTCCCGGTCAGTCTTGTAATGATCCGAGCGATCCGTGAGTTCCATGAACAAACCGGGATCCGCGTCGGCTACAAGCCTGCTGGCGGTATCTCCAAGGCCAAGGATGCTTTGACCTACCTTGCGCTGATCAAGGACGAGCTCGGCAACGACTGGCTGAACAATCACCTGTTCCGATTTGGCGCATCCTCGCTTTTGGGCGACATCGAGCGCCAGCTCGAGCATCACGTCACAGGCCGCTACTCGGCCGGTTTCCGGCACGGGATTGGCTAGACGATGAGCGACCTCATCCCCTTAGCAATCGTGGCGGTGATCGTGCTTGTGTCCGCCGGACTAGCCGAACGGGCCGATAAAGCCCGTAAGCGCATCGCCGAAAACCTGTCTCCGGAAGAGGTTGAAACCTTTCGCAAGACCTACTGGTGGCCCCGCCGCCGGGGCAACATGCCCACCAAGTATTTCGAATATGCCGCTGCCGTTGACCGGTTCCGACGCATCACTTTCACCGCCTGCTTCATCGCCTTTGGCACCTTCGCCGGGTGGGTCATCATAGGACGCGCAACATCATGAACGTCAAAGAAATCTTCGAAACAATGGAGTATGGCCTGGCGCCCGAAAGCGCGGTTGAAGCGCGCGACTGGATCGCCACGCACAAAGGGAAATTCGGTCACTTTATCGGCGGCACCTGGACGAAGCCTGCGAAAACCTTCGACACCCGCAACCCGGCAACGGGGGACGTGCTGGCCAAGGTTTCGACCGGTTCCGCGAAAGATGTCGACGCCGCGGTCAAGGCCGCGCGCAAGGCACAACCGGGCTGGGCCAAGATCCCAGGCCACCAGCGCGCGCGCGTCCTTTACGCCATCGCTCGCATCATTCAGAAGCAGTCTCGTCTGTTCGCTGTTCTCGAAACGCTCGACAACGGCAAACCGATCCGCGAAAGCCGCGACATCGATATCCCTCTGGTGGCGCGGCATTTCTATTATCACGCCGGGATGGCCCAGCTGATGGACGCTGAGTTGCCAGACCGCGAGGCGCTCGGCGTTTGCGGGCAGATCATCCCGTGGAACTTCCCACTGCTCATGCTGGCCTGGAAAATCGCGCCTGCCATCGCGATGGGCAACACCGTGGTGCTGAAGCCGGCTGAATACACGTCTTTGACGGCGCTCCTCTTCGCCGACATCTGCGCCGAAGCGGGCGTTCCAGCCGGCGTCATCAACATTGTCACTGGCGAAGGGGAGACCGGCGCCGCCATCGTGGATCACCCCGGCATCGACAAGATCGCCTTCACCGGCTCGACCGACGTGGGTCGCATCATCCGCGAGGCCACCGCCGGGTCGGGCAAGGCGCTGACGCTCGAGTTGGGTGGCAAATCGCCTTACATCGTCTTTGACGATGCTGACATGGACAGCGCGATTGAAGGCCTCGTCGATGCGATCTGGTTCAACCAGGGTCAGGTCTGTTGCGCAGGTTCGCGTCTACTGGTGCAGGAGGGCATCGCCGACACGTTCTACGCGCGCCTCAAACGCCGCATGGAGAACCTGCGCCTTGGTGATCCGCTCGATAAATGCATCGACATCGGCGCCGTGGTGGACCCCGTGCAGCATGACCAGATCGCGTCCAAGGTAGCAAGCTCGGGCGGTGACGTGTTCCAACCTGCAACGCCGATCCCTGATCAAGGATGCTTCTACCCGCCGACCCTGATCACGGGCCTCACGACTTCCGATGCTTTGATGCAGGAAGAAATCTTCGGGCCGGTGCTTGTAGCCATGACGTTCCGCACGCCAGCAGAAGCCGTCGAACTGGCAAACAACACGCGTTACGGTCTGGCCGCGACGGTTTGGTCTGAAAACATCAACCTCGCCCTCGACATCGCGCCAAAGCTGGCTGCCGGCGTGGTGTGGGTGAACGCAACCAACCTTTTTGACGCTGCCGCAGGCTTTGGCGGGGTGCGCGAAAGCGGGTTCGGGCGTGAAGGTGGTTGGGAAGGCTTGCTGGCCTACACGAAACCCAAGCGCACGCTGAAGCCTCTGAAACCCGTGGCGGCGTTCCCGGCCCCGGCTGCGCCAAAACCCGACGGTATGGACCGGACCGCCAAACTCTATATCGACGGCAAGCAAGCGCGCCCCGACGGCGGCTATTCCGATGCGATTTGGGGTCCAAAGGGCGCCCTGCTCGGCCATGCGTCCCGGGCCAACCGCAAGGACGTGCGTAATGCGGTTGAAGCCGCTGCAAAGGCGTCTGGGTGGGCCAAAACAACTGCGCACCTTCGCGCGCAAATCCTGTACTATCTTGGTGAAAACCTCAATGCGCGGCGCGAAGAGTTCGCCAAGCGGATTTCGGCACTGACAGGCACAAATGCCAAATCCGCCACCGCAGAAGTCGATGCCTCCGTCGCCCGCCTGTTCACCTATGCAGCATGGGCGGACAAGCTTGACGGGGCCGCAAAATCCGTCCCGCTGCGCGGCCTTGCCCTTGGCCTCAATGAACCCGCCGGCATCATCGGCGCACTGGCACCGGACGAGGCACCGCTCCTTGGTCTCGTCTCACTCATCGGCCCTGCCATGGCCATGGGCAACCGCCTTGTCGTGACAGCGTCCGAGCCCTTTCCACTCGCGGCTACGGATTTCTACCAGGTGCTCGAGACCTCGGATGTGCCCGCTGGTGTCGTCAACATTCTGACCGGATCCCATGCCGAACTTGCAAGAACTTTGGCCGATCACGCAGAAATAGATGCGATTTGGAATTTCTCATCAAGCGACATTTCCGCAGAGATCGAGCGGCGCGCTGCCGACAACCTCAAGCGCACGTGGGTCAACAATGGCAGATCCCGTGACTGGTTTGGAAGCGACGGGGAAGGCCGCGAATTCCTGGCTGCCGCAACCGAAATCAAGACGGTGTGGGTCCCTTACGGCGAAGGTTAATCTGCAAATCTTTGCTGCCACGTCGGGACCAGATCACCCGGTGCTGGTGTCGCCGCGAAAACAGCGCGAGCAATCGCCCTAGCGAGGGTCATTGCGGAAGCATGGCCCAGTCGCAACGGGTCCAACATCGCATCCTGCATCTGGCGATCTCCCACTGACGCCGCAAAGATGAGGTCGCCGTCATATGGAGTATGAGACGGCACAATGGCCCGTGCGATTCCATCATGTGCCGCGATGGCCATACGTTTCGCAGCGGCCTTGTTGAGCGCTACGTCGGTTGCAACTATCGCAATGGCCGTGTTCAACCGTTGTTCAAGCTTGGTCACTGGCGTTGTAGCAAAAGACTTCGCAACGCCTGCGCCGCCGAACTCTTCTCCCACCTCGAAAGGCGCAGCCCAGAACTCCGGCCCTTCGCCCGCAATAGTCGTCCCGACTGGATTGACGACAACCAAGGCGCCGACAGTGGTGCCATCGTCCAAAACGACAGATGCTGATCCGAGGCCTCCTTTGAGGTCTGCTGTGGTCGCGCCCGTCCCGGCCCCTGATGTGCCAATGCTGAAATCGTAAGCCAAAGCCTGCGTCGCCCGATACCCAAGATCGGGATAAGGGGAATCGACCCATTCTTTGTCACCACCATTGGGCAAGTCGAAGATCACTGCAGAGGGAACCAACGGAATAACATGTCCGGCCAATTCAAGCCCGCGTCCTTGTGCCCTTAAGGCACGCACCACGCCCGCAGACGCATCAAGTCCGAAGGCACTGCCCCCAGAAAGGACCAGCGCATCTATGGCATCAATCGTGTTTTCGGGTGCAAGCAAATCGGTATCACGCGTCCCGGGAGCCCCCCCCATGACGTGGACCGCTGCCGTAAACCTGTCTTTCGCCGAAAACACCGTCACACCGGACTTCAACGCAGCATCATCCGCGTTGCCGACCATGACACCAGGCACATCCGTGATCAAGTTGCGAGGACCCGGTTTCCAACTACTCATATCTTTGCCCCTTAAAGGCACCAAGGTAGGTTAAGTGCTGTGTATCCTGAAAAGGTGCAACTGCGCCCATTGCCCCGACATCAAGGATCAAGACACCCTCCGTGACTTCGGGCACATCAGCCAAACCGAAATGGTTGAGACGCCGGGCATCACCCGCCGCCAACACCTCAAACCGGTCGAGATCATCGATCCCGCAATCCATAAGATGCGCGAACGCAAGCGCTTGGGAGGCGAATGAGCCGCACCAGATGTGGATGGTGGAGGGAACAAGCTTGGGGCGCGCGACAGGCATGGTCCGACAGTGCCGCAAGACGCGATCCGGGAAAAGAGGCTACCACACCGGCGTTCGAATGCTTAGATGTCAAAAAACGCGACGAAGACGAGGGAAAACGATGCAGTATGTCCGGTGGAGCCTGATTGGGTTCGTTGTCCTACTGGTTGGAGGTTTCCTTCACTATACGCTGCCGCAGCGAGATATCGTGCGTATCGTGGGCACTTACGAAACGTTCGTCGATTTCGGTATGAACCGAATTTTCTACGCAGATTCCGGCGGGCTCGACAATAAGGACGTGCTTTTTATCCAGGGTGTCAACGCGAATGGACGCGAGCGCGTTTATCGCAACGAGGATACAAATTTCTGGCCGCCCTACCTGAAATTCGACACCGCCAACTTGCAGACCGCCGCCGCCGACACTGTCTCGACGGCTGCCGACCCGGTTTGGGTGATCGTCACCCACTACGGCTGGCGAAGCACGCTTTTCACCGCCTTTCCAAACGCCGTTTCGATCCGACCGGCGACCGGACCCGACCAAACCCTGATCCCATGGTTCAATATCGGGTTCTTTGTCGCCCTTGCTGCGCTGCTCCTCTGGCTGCGCGCCCGTTGGATTCGGTTCCGCGAGGACCGTATCGATCCGGTCTTTGACGACATCGAGGATGCGTCTGACGCAGCGCGCGGCCGGGTCCGGCGCGCGTTCGATCGCCTCTTTGGTCGCCGGGGCTAGATGCGCGTCCTCCTTTTCGGTGCAACGGGTACCATTGGACAGGCCGTTGCCCGAAAGTTGAAAGCAGACGGGCATGATGCCGTTGCCGTCGGACGGCGTGACGCACAGATCGTCCAGACCCGCATCGCCGACATCAATGATCCAAAGAGCTTGCTCGCCAATGCCTTCATCGATGAGCCTTTCGATGCGGTCATCTCTTGTTTGGCGTCACGCTCGGGCGCACCCAAGGATGCATGGTCGATCGATCATGACGCTCATCAAGCGATCCTTGAGGCCACAAAACAGGCCGAAACACCGCGATTTGTCCTTTTGTCAGCGCTATGTGTGCAAGAACCCAAACTGGCCTTTCAGAAGGCCAAACTGGCGTTTGAGGAAAGCTTGAAGGGATCGGGACTGACCTGGACCATCGTGCGGCCCACGGCCTTCTTTAAATCCTTGTCGGGACAGGTTGCGCGTGTTGCGGGCGGCAAGCCGTTTCTGGCGTTCGGAGACGGGCGTCTGACAGCCTGCAAGCCAATTTCAGACCGCGACCTTGCGGCCTTTATGGTCCAAAGCCTTTCGGCACCAGAATGCAGCAATGCGATCTGCCCAATCGGCGGCCCTGGCCCCGCGATTACGCCGCTTGATCAGGCTGAAATGCTTGGTTCCCTGATCGGTCGACCCGTACCAGTCCGCACAATTCCGGTGGGCGTGATGAAGACCATCATTTCAGCGCTCAGCGTTGCCGGCACCGTCTCAAAGCGCGCGGCAGAAAAGGCGGAACTTGCTCGGATCGGGTTGTTCTATGGAACGCACTCAATGCTCGTTCGCGATCCGCAGACGGGTGCATACGCGGACGCCGCAACGCCCGAAACGGGCGCGGACCTGCTCCTCGACCACTACCGGGCTCTTCTGGACGGCGAAGCCACACACGATCTTGCCGATCACGCAGTGTTCTAACAAAAAACGGGCACGCATATCTGCGCACCCGCTTCTTCATCTGGCCCAAAATATCCTCACCGAAGGCGAAACGCAGCCTTCATACTAGCCCGGCTGCTTGACCTTGCGCAGGTACGGCAGCACCGCGTCAAAGTCTCCGTGCTGCGCGCGAGCATCATCATCGGACACCGCAGGCACAACAATCACATCCTCACCGCTTTTCCAGTTGGCGGGCGTGGCAACCTTATGCTTGGCCGTCATCTGGACACTGTCCAGAACGCGCAAAAGCTCGTCGAAGTTACGGCCAGTGGTCATCGGATAAGACATCTGCATCTTGATTTTCTTGTCCGGCCCGATGAGGAAAACCGTCCGCACCGACTGGTTGTCCGCAGCGGTGCGCCCCTCGGACGTGTCACCGCTTTCGGCAGGTAGCATGTCATAGAGCTTGGCCACTTTGAGTTCGGGATCGCCGATCATCGGATAGTCGACGCCATTCCCGGTCGCGACCTTGATGTCTTCCTTCCACTTCAGGTGAGCCTCGACCGGATCGACGCTTATCCCGATGATCTTGCAGTTCCGCTTGGCGAATTCTTCAGCGATGCCCGCCATCGCGCCCAACTCGGTCGTGCAAACGGGCGTGAAATCCTTCGGGTGCGAGAACATGATGGCCCAGCCATCCCCGATCCAATCGTGAAACGAGATCGAGCCCTCGGTGCTGTCCGCCACGAAATCCGGGGCCGTGTCGTTGATCCTAAGTGCCATAAGCCTCTCCTTCTAAATGTTGAAAATTGCCCGTTCGTCGGGTTTGGCGCACCTTATGAGGTGACCACAGCCCCCACAATGGGCCTCGAAAACATGGTGCGAAAAACGGCCCGTGTAGCGAGGATCACGGGCCGTGGGCTCGACAGGCGCAGATGCTGGGGGTTGCGCACCACGCCTTTTCGAGAGGGTTAGGCTTGTTCGACGGCCTTGTGCTCGACCGTTTCGCCTTTGGCGATTTCGATCCGGCGCGGTTTGAGCGCCTCGGGCACTTCGCGCATCAAGTCGATGTGCAGCATGCCGTCAGCATAGCTTGCTCCCGTCGCACGAACATGGTCGGCAAGATGGAACCGACGCTCGAACGCGCGGGTCGCGATGCCACGGTGAAGATAGGTTTTGCTGTCATCTTCGGCGGCTTTCTTGGCCGTCACGACAAGAGCGTTTTCCTTGGTTTCCACCGAAAGATCCCCTTCCGAGAACCCGGCCACCGCGATCGAAATGCGATACGCATCATCGGCGGTCTTCTCAATATTGTAGGGTGGATAAGATGGAGACGCCGCCCCGTCTGTCAGGACCCGGTCCATAAGGTCAGCCATTTGATCAAAGCCGACAGTTGCCCGGTACAGGGGCGAAAAATCAAAAGTGCGCATAAGATATCCTCCTTTGAGCGACACCAATTTGGTCTTCCGAATGGACAGACCAGCAGTTTGTGAAGACCCGATCATCGGCGCCTTCAAGAGATAGATGGGGAGGTGTTATCGACGGTTCAAGAGGCGGACAGAAGCGCCATCATCGCATCGATACGGTCTTGCAGGCGCCGCACGGCAAGCCCCGCAGGGCGATCGTTGATCTTGGTTGTGGCGACCATAATCGCATCAAGAAAGAACGTATCACCTTCGCGCCAAAGCACCGGCCCACCGCTTTCGCCTTGAACGACGACACATTCGACCAACAGACGGTCAAAATCCTGCGCAAGCAGGGGGCATTGCCGCTCCCGCGCGCGTTCGCCGCGCCCCCGTGGCCAAGTTGCCAAAAGAAACTTGTCGCCCTTGTTTGCGTTTGCTTTCCGGACTTGCAGTGGCGTTGCGACCGTGTCGGAGACGCCCTCATCGAGGCGAACCAGCGCGAGGTCGAATGCCGTCTCCTCCTGCCCTGCCCGTTTTGCGATGATGAACAGCGGGTGTCGCACAAACGCGATTCCGCGACGTTCTTCGGCGATCCGGCCCGGATAGGCTCCTGTTCGGAACACGATGTCTGACGCTTCCAGCGCACGACCGTCGACCTTGCCGAACAAACAATGGGCCGCCGTCAGCACGAGATCGGCTTCGATTAGAACCCCTGAACAGAACCCGCCCTTGCCCTTTTGCAAAAGCCCAGCGGCAGCTGTGGCCCTTGGACCTTCGGCCCATGAAACCATCGGGGAAAAAACAAGAAGGAGAACCAGTACGAACCGCATGATCGCACAATGCGCCCGCTGACAAACCAGCGTCAACTCAATGGTTTGCGAGTTCGCTTAAGGGCGAAGAAACTTGGCCCCGCTGCCACCGTCGTTCAGTGCGCGCGGCGCATCAAGTGTCAGTGTTCGGGCTTCAGCGCGATCTTCATCTGCGGTCTTTGCAAATACGCCATCGCCTTTTTCAAGGAGATCAAGAAGCTCTGCCAAAGGCTCTTCCAGATTTGTGCCGAGCGACACCGGCTTGTTGCGCACTTCGGCCTTGGCGGAAACGACTGAAACGATCCTAGGCTCGCCATCCACGGTCACGAAAATCGGCGCACCTGACGAGCCGAAATCGACTGAACAACTCAAGATCAGGCTGCCGGATTGCCGCGCAAGGACGTGGCAAAGCTCTTCGAGCGCAGGCCGTTCATGGCGATCGTAGGCATAAGATACAACGCTGACCTCTTCGCCCTTCGAAGGTTTCGAGTCGATCCGGAAGGGTTTGACCGACCCATTCCGGATAGGTTGATCAAGTTCAAGCAGCGCCAGATCGTTGGCAACACGAAGCGTCCCTTCGCGTCCTTCGTACACGTAATCGGGATGAACAAGAGCGCGGCGCACACCACGATAGGCCGAGGCACGCCCGTTGCGCCACCCCGCCAAAAACTCGACCTCTGCCGCATTGATCTGCGCGTGGCTTTCTGGGTCAAAAAGACAGTGTGCGGCCGTCAGAACCAGACGCGGCGCGATTAGTGCGCCCGTGCAAAAGCCGCTTCGTCCGATGTTGAGACGTCCAACGCCTTCCCATCCTCGGTTATCATCGGCCGTAAAGAGGCTTGTTAGCCCGTTGCCATCGCTCGCCTGTACCGGCGACGCAAGCACAGCGGCGCACAGCGCCAAAAAACGTAGTCCACGCATACCCATCTCCCAACTCCCACGAACGGCATAGCGCGCGGATGGGGCGAGATTATGGCCAAGGGCGAAACAGTCACGATGCTGTCAGGGCGGGCATCAAGGCTCGATTTTCGACGAGGCCGATGGCACGATCGCACGATGAGAACCCTTGCCCTTGTTTTGATGATGTCGCCCGCGATCACGCAAGCCGATCCTGCGGTGATCGAAGCCGTTGAATTGAGCAAGGCCTCGAACGGCTGGCGCGTGGACGTCACGCTACGCCATGGCGATACGGGCTGGGATGATTACGCGGATGGGTGGCGCGTTCTGGCGCCTGATGGGGCCGAGCTTGGCTATCGCGAGCTGTTTCACCCCCATGTCAACGAACAGCCCTTCACGCGTAGCCTTGCGGGTGTGCAAATCCCCGACGGGCTGGCGACGGTCGTGATTGAATCGCGCACCAACACCGACGGTTGGTCAGGGGAAACAGTCGAAATCGACGTTCCGCGCTAGAAATCACTCGCTGCGCTCGCGCTTGGGAGGCTCTGCCTCCCTTTCCCCACCGGGATATTTACTGACCTTTGGAGAGCACTAAGTGCGGCGTCCTTCCCAAAGCCATCCGCTAATCGCGAAAAGTGCCGACAGGATCAGAAACGCCCAGGCCGGAAGGAGGGGCGTGATGCGGATATCGGCGGTCACGAAGGCCTCTCTGGGCGTGATCCCGATCCAGCCGCGCCCTGATGCGGGACGATCTGCGCGAACGCGGCGCAGATCGGGCACACCGTCTTCGACGGTCTGGATACCGCCGCGCTTGGCGTCCACGAGCGGCTCCATAAGGTCCCCAGATGCAATGGTTTGAACAAACTCGCGTGGGGCCGCAGGGCCCAGCGCGATCACGGTTTCCTTGTCACCCGCTCGCACGCGGTAGAGCCCGATTTCAGGCGCGTCATAGATTGCTTGGAACCGGCCGGGCGTTGCTTCTTCCAGAGGAACCTCGCTCTCCGTCCCGTCCGGGGCCGTCACGATCGCCACGCCAGCGCTATCGCCCAACGTCCGCTCGGTCACGGTCATACGCTGGCCTTCCCCCGTGGCGGTCAGCGCCTCTTCTTCCAACTCGGGTTCCTGCATGAGCCAATGGGCCAATCTGCGCAGCAGCTCCAGTTGCGGCCCACCGCCTTCGTACCCGCGCGACCAGAGCCAGGCGTGATCCGAGCCCATCAGAGCAACCCGCCCATCTCCGGCGCGCTCCAGCACCAGTAGCGGGCGGTCGTCGCGGGCCGTCATGACGATCTGTGCCCCCGGCTTGGGATCGATGAGGTCGATCAGGCGCAGCCAGCTGCCCCATGTCGGGTCCGCTTCGGGATCCGGGCCAGCCAATCCTTCGGTCACCGGATGACGGTGGCCAAGTTCCGAGATTTGAGGCTGGAAGGACTCTTCCAACACGCCGCCCGACGGCGAGGCAGGCACAATACTGGACAACGGCGACCGATAGATACTTTCGGCTCCGGCAAAGTCCGGCCCCGCCGCGATCAAGAGCGCACCGCCGCTCTCGACGTACTGGCGGATATTGTCCAGATAGATTGACGGCAGAATGCCCCGCCGCTTGTAGCGGTCGAAGATGATCAGATCGAATTCATCAATCTTCTCAAGAAACAGCTCGCGCGTTGGGAACGCAATGAGCGATAGTTCAGACACCGGAACGCCGTCCTGCTTTTCGGGCGGCCGCAGAATCGTGAAATGCACAAGATCGACCGAAGCATCCGATTTCAAAAGGTTGCGCCACGTGCGCTCACCCGGATGAGGTTCGCCCGAGACGAGCAGCACCCGAAGTCGATCGCGCACGCCATTGATCTGGACGATCGCGGTATTATTGCGATCGGTCAGTTCCCCGTCCGCCTGAGGCACCGTGAACTGGATAACATTCATGCCGCCATGGGGCAGCGTGACTGGCAACTCAAGGTCTTCGCCAACGGGCACGTCAAAGGTTTGCGGCTCGCCCCCATCAACGGAAATCTCGAGCCTTGCCTGGCCCGCAATATCGGTTGGCACAGAACCATCATCGTCGATCCGAAGCGTCAGCGTGACCGGCTCACCCAAAATGGCAAAGGCAGGTGCGTTTTGAACCGACAAACGCCGATCCCAGTCGGTTTCGCGCCCCGTCAACAACAGGTGCACCGGGGCCGGGAAATCCGGCGCAGCTTCGATGTCGTGCAAGCGCCCGTCAGACAGGAAGATTGCCCCGGCCAGACGCGCACGCGGTTCTTCCGCCATGGCCTCGCTCAACGCCTGCATCAAAAGTGTACCCTGGTCCTGATCGCTGTCGCCGACGCGCACGATGCGCAACTCGGTGTTCGCCAGATCCGCGATTTCGTTTTCGATGGCCAAGATGGCCTCGGACGTCTGGTCTGGCCGATCCGCGATCCGTTGGCTTGCGCTTTCGTCTACGACCAGCACGACGATGTCGGACAGCGGCGTGCGGTCTTCTTGCTGTAGCGACGGGTTCGCCAAGGCAAGGCCCAGCGCTGCCAGCGAAAATGCCCGTAGCCACCATCCGCCTAACCCGCGCCAGATGCCGAACGACAACGCCGCAACGGCCAAACCCGCCAATGCCCAGACCAGTGGCATCGGAACAAGTGTGTCGAAAAGGATCTGGCTGGCGTCCATCTACTGTCCCAACCGGTCAAGCAATGCGGGCACATGAACCTGATCGGACTTATAGTTGCCCGTGAGAACATGCATGATCAGGTTCACGCCAAACCGATACGCAATCTCGCGTTGGCGTTCCCCGGCATAGCCGCGCCCCACCGGGAACATGCGCTGGCCTGAAGCATCGATGGCCCATGCGGATGCCCAATCATTGCCACCGATGACCACCGGGGTGACGTTATCGTTGAGATTGCGAAAAGGCATACCTTCGGCCTGCGCAGCGTCAGCGGGCGCCGCTTCGACCCAGACATCCTGACTGGCAAAACGACCCGGGAAATCCTGCAACAGATAAAACGTCCGGGTCAGAACGTGATCGGCCGGGATCGGTTCAAGAGGCGGGATATCCAGCGGGCGCGCCAACTGTTGCAGCTTGCGTCCGTTCTCCGAACCGCTTCCGAACTGCGCCGTATCGGCATCGCGCGTGTCGAACAGGATCATCCCACCCGTGCGCAAATAGCGGTTGAGCTTGGCATATGCTTCGTCCGAGGGAAGCGGTTGGTCGGCTGTGACGGGCCAGTAAAGGAACGGGAAGAACGACAGTTCGTCTGTTTCAAGATTGACGGCGATGGGGGCTGCAGGCTCGATCGACGTGCGCCGGAATAGGGTCGCGCTTAGGCCTTGCAGGCCCGCGGCGGCAACGTCATCCAGGCGATCGTTACCCGTGATAACGTGCGCCAAAACAACCTCTGACGTCGCCGCGATCGCTGCTGCCTCATTCTGAGCCGTCGCTGGCGCGGGCTGGAACAGCGCCAGTGCCAAAAGCGCGGACGCGACAGTGGTCCTTGATCCCGTCAAGCGCCCGGCCACGAAAAGCGACGCCAAGATGTCCGCCAGAAGCACAAGGATTGCCGCAGTCAGGAAGGGCCCCTTCAATCCGGTTTCCTCAGCAAAAGACAGCCCCTCGACCGGAATGCTTGAAGGCCAGGTGAAAGGCGTGATTTCGCTATCAGCCGTGACAACATTCAACGCCAACCTCCGCTCAGGACCCGCATAGAGGCCTGGCAACAGGCGCGGCCCGAGCACAGGCTCGATCAGGTCCTCGCCCGGCACGCCTGCTTGTGTGCCCGCATCTTCAATCGCGCCAAAGGCGTTCAGAACCTGGTCGGGGACAAAGGTGCGCCCTTCTAGTTCGGCAGCATCTGGAACCGCCGGACGCGACGAGATTGCGAGCCGTTCGAGCATTTCAACAAACAGCCCAGACAAGGGAAGCGAGGACCATTCAGCGTTGGCCGTCACATGGAACAAAACGATCTGGCCCTGCCCAGCGAGTTTGCGTGTGACCAGCGGCGTACCGTCTTCAAGTGATGCGATTGCGCGTTCCGACAGCGTCGGATCAGGTTGCGCCATGACTTGGGCCGTGACGCGCACTTCGTCAGGGACGGACAGTCCAAAGAACGGGCTATCGGCGGTGAAAGCGCGCAGCGTCTTGGGTTCGCCCCAGCTCATCGCACCGCCCACAGTGCGGCCCCCGGCCCGCAAGCGTACCGGCATCAGCGCGTCTTCCTCGTCCCGACTGACATCCGATGAAGCCAACCGAGGCCCCGCAAACCGTACCAACAGGCCGCCGTCTTCGACCCAATCGAGAATAGCCGACGCATCCGCATCAGGCAGCTGCGCCACATCCGCCAGAACGATAACATCCGGATTCGCCAAAACGATCTCTTCGACGGTTCCGTCGATCAGGTCAGCCGTCGGAATGAGCGCCTGCTCAAGGTAATGAGTCGGCGACAACAGCTGCAGTCCTTCGCGGGACTCGAGCCCTGCAATCAGTGCAACTTCGCGGCGGCGCAACGCATCGTCCGTCAGACTGACCGCCGCAGCCGAGCGGACGCCGTCAATCTCGAACCGCGTGATCCGATTGCGCAACTCGGCCGGAAGCACCAGCGCGATTTCACCCGACGCTTCGCCCGCGTCCAGTTCCAGATCGGCCGTCACGAGGCGACGCGGCGTACCGGCCGGGTCCAACCCATGGGCCGCAATGGTCAGCGTTTGCGCCTGACCGGGGCGTGCGCGCACAACGGATGTCAGGATCTCGCCATCCTCAAACCGCGCCGGTTGCAGGCCAATCGCGCCGCGAAGCCCCTCGAAAACGCTAACAGCGCCGTGGCTCTCGAGCGTCGCCAGAAGGTCGGCACGCCACGGATAGTCCAGCCCATCCGAGAGCCAGAACGTCTCAAAAGAGCCTTCCAGAAGGTCGTCGAAACGCGCAATCTCGTCGGCATTTGGCGCATATGGCGCAGGCGCGAGCGATGGCAGCCGCGCCCGCCAAGTTGCCGCTGGCTGGAAAGGCAGCTCATCGCGCGCCGGATCGGTCAAAAGGACCACCGCCACGCTGCGCCCTGCACGGCTGGCATCATCCAAAAGCGCTTCGACCCGCTCGATCCGCTGTGGCCAGTCCGGCGCATCCGCCCATGTCCCGTCAAACAGGACCAAAAGCGGTCCACGCCCAGTCGGCTCGGTTTTCGGGTTCAGAACCGGCCCTGCAAAGGCAATGATCGCTGCCGCCACGGCCAAAAGCCGCAGTAATAGCAGCCACCAAGGCGTCTTGTCGGTCTCGTTCTCATCATCCGTCAGCCCGAGGAGCAGCGCTACACCCGGGAACCGGCGCTTGATCGGCGCCGGGGGCACGACACGCAACAGGAACCAAAGGACTGGCAACGCGATGAGGCCCAGCAAGAGCCACGGGGCCGTGAATCCAAGGGCGCCAATCGTCCACATCAGCGGCTGCGCTCCAGCGCGCCATAGAGCCAAAGCATCGCCGAACTGCCTGAGCGGTCGGTATGATGACATTGGAATTGCCATCCGGCCTTTCGCGCGAGCGCTTGAAGCGCATCCTTGCGCTCTGCCAGACGATCCAGGTAACGGTCGCGCAATTCGCGCGCCTTTAGTGTTTCATGGCTGACACCGCCGCCCATGGATTCGAAAATCGTACGCCCATCGAAGGGGAACGCTTCTTCTTCGGGGTCCAGCACTTGAACAAGCGCCCCACGAATTCCGCGATCCGCGGCGGTGAAAAGCGCCGTCTCTGTTTCCGAGATATCGCCAAGAAAGTCGGAGAAAAACGCCGCGCGCCCGTGCGTCACAAGACCCTGAAGTCGCGGTCGCGCGTATTCTTCGGTTTCGTCGCCCAAGAGCGCTTGAGCAATTCTCAGCAACTGCAAGGGACCCGAACGCGGTGGCGCCTCAAGACCGGTCAGCCCGACACGCTCTCCGCCTCGGTTCAAAAGCACCGCAAGGGCAAGGGCCAACAGGCGCGCCCGCTGACCCTTTTGGGGCAATCCGGGCTTGGACGAAAACGTCATCGACTGGCCACGATCCACCCAAAGCAAAATGCTTTGCGCTGCCTGCCATTCCTTTTCGCGCACGAAATAGCCGTCCGAACGCGCCGAGCGTCGCCAATCAATCGCGCGCGTCTCATCGCCCGGAACATGTGCGCGGTACTGCCAGAACTCATCGCCTTGCCCGGCGCGTCGCCGCCCGTGCTCGCCAAGTTGCACCGTCGCCGCCAGATGCTCCGCCTCTGCCAGCAAGGCAGGAAGCGGACCAGCAAGCGCCTCGGCACCCAGTCGGAGAGCGGCAGCCTGGCTCAAGCGGCGGCCTCGACCCGTGTGACCGAATTCGTCACTTCGGAAATCACATCAGCCAGAACCACATCACGCGCGCGCGCCGCAAAGGTCAGCTCCATCCGATGGCTGAGCACTGGCGAGGCCATCGTTGCAACGTCTTCAACCGACGGAGCAAGGCGGCCCTCAAGCAAGGCATGGGCGCGAACCGATAACATCAGGGCCTGCGCTGCGCGGGGCCCCGGCCCCCATCCGACGTTCTCCTTGACGATCGCAGGCGCGCTTTCGTCCTCGGGACGACACGCCCGCACAAGGTCCAGAATGCGTTCCATCACGGCTTCCCCCACCGGCATCCGCCGCACAAGCGCTTGGGCTGCGATCAACTCTTGCGCGGTGAAAACAGCATGGCTTTCATCTTCAGACGATCCTGTAGTGGCCAGAAGGATGTCCCGCTCCGCGTCACGGTCGGGGTAAGGAACGTCAATCTGCAAAAGGAAACGGTCAAGCTGTGCTTCGGGCAACGGATAGGTGCCCTCCTGCTCGATCGGGTTCTGGGTTGCCAGCACATGGAACGGCACATCCAACTCGTGGGGCTGCCCCGCAACCGTGACCGATTTTTCCTGCATTGCCTGCAACAGCGCCGACTGAGTTCTTGGCGATGCGCGGTTGATTTCGTCCGCCATCAAAAGCTGACAGAAAATCGGACCCTCGATGAAGCGGAACGAGCGCGATCCGTCCTCTGCCGTTTCCAGCACCTCCGAGCCAAGAATATCCGCTGGCATCAGGTCGGGCGTGAACTGCACCCGCGCCCCGTCCAGCCCCAGCACCGTCGACAGTGTCGACACAAGCCGTGTCTTTCCAAGCCCCGGCAGGCCGATCAAAAGGCCGTGTCCGCCGCTCAAAATCGTTGACAAAACCAGCTCCACGACCCGTGGCTGCCCTATGAACCTCTTGCCGATGCTGTCGCGCGCATCTGCCAGTTTCTCTCCGAGCGTTTCGATCTCGGCGACCAGATCCTCGGTCTCGGCCATGGCATTCTCCTGATTGCGGCTTATGGTTCTATACAAACGAACTATCCCGCGCGGCACAAATGGCAAAACCGACAAATCCACAAAACTCCGTGAAGCCGACCGCAGAAGGCATCGCAGCAAGCGCGCGTGCCGCTTCTAAAGGCGGTTTGCCACCCGTTCACCTCTGGAATCCGCCGTTTTGTGGCGATCTGGATATTCGGATCGCACGCGACGGGACGTGGTTTTATTTGGGAACGCCCATTGGACGGCCCGAACTGGTCCGCCTGTTTTCGACGATTCTCAAACGAGAGGGCGACAAGTACTTCCTTGTCACGCCCGTGGAAAAGGTCGGCATAACGGTTGATGACGCGCCCTTTGTCGCCGTTGATTTCGAGACAGCGGACGGTGCGATCACCTTTGAGACCAACGTTGGCGACCATGCCACCGCTGGTCCCGACAACCCGATCCGTGTAATACGCGACCCTCAAACCGACGAGCCGACACCGTACATTTTTATCCGGTCGAACCTCGAGGCCCTGATCGATCGCAAAAGCTTCTACCGCCTTGTGGATATCGGCGAAACGGACGAGGTCGAGGGCGAAGACTGGTTCGGTGTGCGTTCGGGCGGGACGTTCTTTCCATTCATTCCCTCGAGAGCACTTGAGGGCATCTGATGCGCGCGATCCTGCATCACCCATGGTTTGGCGTATGCCTTTTCGCGCTCATTATGTCGGGCATCATGTCGCTCTTGGTCACCGGTGTGACCGCATTCAAAGTCGCGGGGCCGGTGGAGGGCGTCTTTGGCATTTGGATGAGCGCGTGGGCGCTGGCCTGGTCGATTGCCTTTCCAACGCTCTTGGTTGGGCGTCCGTTTGTCATGCGGTTTGTCGGATGGGTGACGCGTCCTTGACAGACAACGCCAAACTGCGATCCCTTCACATCAAAGTTATTCCTCAGTTTTGTCCCTAGAACGCTCGTGTCCAATCCGCTTTTGACCCTCGACCCAACCGATGGGCCGTTCCACCCTACACTGGAAGAGACCGCCGCGCGTGCGGCCCATCTTCATGCGAACCAAGTGGACAAGGCGGGCCAGCCCTACTTCTTGCATCTTGTGCGCGTGTCCCGAAACCTTCGCCGCCTCTTTCCGCGCGCCACAAAGGCTGAGTATCACGCCGCCTGGCTCCACGACACGCTTGAAGACACGGATATGACCGAAGACATGCTGCGCGGTCTTGGCTATGCCGAGGACGTGATCCGCATCGTCAAAGCCGTGACGCGCATCCCGGACGATCCGCGCAGCTATGCCGTTTGGATTGCCGCACTTGCCGAAAGCCGCGACCACCCAGCCATTCGCGTCAAGATCGCCGATCTGACGGACAACTCTGATCCGGGCCGCCTGTCCGCCCTGCCAAACGATACGGCCCGTTCCCTCGGCGCTCGGTACCAAGACGCGATCCGAACGCTTGCCGACACCCTGCAATGGCACCCACCGGACGAGGACGACGAAGAAGAACAGATCGTGCCGCTCGTCCTCGAACTCCCGCAAGCCGACTATTGGATCGTCGAAGAAGCCGCACGGCTTGCCGACCGCGACATGACCGGGTTCGTGACCGAGGAAATCGTCGGGCTATCGGATCGGATCGTCGCCCAGGGCAGCCTCAAAGACATCAAGCTCGACCGTGACTATGTCGCCGACTCAAAGGCGTTCATCGAAGCGTTCACCCGCTCTGAGCGCAAACATGGGCCGATCCGAGAATGGGCCGCGCGCCAAGCGGCCAAAGACAAATCCGACGATGCGTGATCGGCGCGGGACCAAGGCATGAAAATCCGGAACCTCAATCCTTATGCTGCCGCCATTGTGCCGATCCTGCTCTGGAGCGCGCTGGCCGCGTTCTTGAACCTCTTTTCCGAAGGGGCAAGTGCCCTGGCGATTGCCTCCTATGCGATCATCGTTGGCGCCACCTGCTTTTTTCTACGCGAGAAGGTTATTCGCCGCCAAAGCTTTGCCGACATCGCCGCCACGCATTTCAACTTCGGTACTTTCAAACTGAGCGTGATCTCCGGCATCGCGCTTTTCGTGCATTACCACGCGCTTTATTTTTGCCTTGTCTCGGTCTTCGCGATCGAGGCGACGATCATCAACTATCTTTGGCCAATCATTCTCTACTTCGGATCAACCACGCTGATGCGCGAGTTCAAACTGGCGTCGAGCTTTTTCGACGACATATGGATCGCCGTGGCCTTCATGGGCATCGTTTTCCTTATCCTCGGGACGGGTTTTGAAGAGGCTTCCATGCTCGAGGGTGAAGGCCGACAGATCCTTTTCCTGTCTCTGACCTCGGCCCTTTCAGCGGCGATTTATTTCGTCTTTGCCCAAAAAGTGAAGCTGACCATGGCGCCCGAGGCAAGCTTCTACCTAGGCCCGACGAGCGTCGCCGCCCTCCTTTCGGTGGGATTTCTCCTGTTTTCCGGGATCCCCGCGCCAACGACCGATTATTCGCTGGCAATTGGCCTTTTCCTTGGCGTGACAAACGTGTTTTTCGCCAACACGCTTTGGACCATCGCACTGACGGACAGCAAAAGGCACACGTTTGCTTCGATCGCGTATTTCATTCCGGTGCTCAGTGCGGCCCTGCTGGTGGCGTTCGGTTTCAGTAACCCGGATTCGAAGACCTTGATCGGCATCCTACTTGTCGTTTGCGCCAACATCCTTTTGCACATCAACGCAGGGACAGTGGATTCGCTTTACGCCAACCTCGCGCTGATCGCTCTTTTCCTCGGTTGCTGCGTGTTCATCGATGCGAATGTCGCGCCGTCTTCGTCTGAATACCTGGGCTATACGCTGACGCTTTATGCGCTTTTCGCGGCGTTCATGCTCGAACGGGTTTGGCGGCGGCAAGTTAGCGAAAAGCAAAGCGCGAACACCTATGCCGCCGCACTCAAATCCTATCTGAGCAAAGCCGCAGACAACCGCCGCGATGCGTGCCGCTCAACGATCGCCGCCTATGAGGAAATGTATTACGCCGATTTCGCGACCGCACCGAAAACTGCGCAACACCTCGAAGTCACAATCGAACAGTTGAATCTCTCAAGGGACGAGACCGAGCGCCTTGAGGACACCGCGGAAGATTGGGTACGGACCAAAGCCCCTGCGATTTCAACGGCAGAAATCATCCTCATGTGCCTTTTGGCGTTTTTCATTGTTCTCCAGGCCATTTTCGCCCGTGGTAGCGGCCTGATGGAGGACTTGGGAGCCTCCGCTCTGGCCACCGCCGTGGTTTTCGCGCTCTTTGTCATTTGCAATTCGAATGAGCGGATTGAGCGGTCAGATAGTCATTTCCAACTTGCGCGGGCCCTTATGGCAAAACGTATAAAGGCGGGCCCATCGTCCGATCTTTTGCAACAAACGCCAGAAGGCCAGCCGACCCTTCGCAAAGACCAGGTCGCCCTAGAAATCTTTACGCGTATTGCGTTCGGCGTCGTGATCGTTTTCGAGCTTTTTCTTTTGGCGGGTGTTACCGACCTTGTCGTTGCGACCGCTGTCTAGGATGCAGTTGTCGCCCACTCGCGCCAATTCTTCTAAAAATTAACTAAAAGATCAGGTTGTCGTCGACAGGCGAGCGCTGGCCCACGTACTTTGCTCGCGAGTTTGGGTGAAGGTGGATTGCAATGATCGAAGCACTTTTGTTGCTGCTTGGCGTGGGTCTTGTCGCGGGTATTGCCGGCGGAGGCGGCGGCAGTTCGGATGACGAAGAAAATCCTGGCAACGAAGAAACGCTTTTCAGCGAAGGCGAAGACGACACCTATGACGGCAACGCGCTGGCCAACTCGTTTGATGGCGGGCTTGGGGTCGATACGATCTTTGGTCGTGGCGGCGACGACACTCTGTCTGGCGGACCGGGCGACGATTTCATCGACGGCAACGCCGACAACGACACCATCGATGGCGGCATAGGCGAAGACGAGCTTTACGGTGGTGCAGGCATGGACACGATCCGTGGCGGTGACCAAAACGACTTCATCCGCGGCGGCGATGGCGACGACGACCTCTTTGGCGAAGACGGCGATGACACCATCGAGGGTGCCTTGGGCAGCGACACGATCGATGGCGGCGAAGGGATGGACAACCTGCGCGGCAACCAAGGCGGCGATACCCTGATCGGTGGCCTCGGAACGGACACGATGGACGGTGATCCGGGCGACGATACGCTGGATGGTCGCGTGTTGGTCCTGGGCGAAGACACGGATGTGCGCGACACAATGATCGGGGGCAACGGCGCCGACCGGCTGATCCTTGGCACCGACGATCAGGCTTGGGGTGGCGAAGAAGGCGGCCCCAATGACGATGATGCTGACACGTTTGTTTCGGGCGCATGGATCGATGGCGCCGCCCCTGTCGTGAACGACTATGACGATGGCACCGACCAGATCGAACTGCTCTACAGCGGCCCCGAGCCTAGTGTCGTCGTCACCGCGGACACTGATGGCCCCGACACGATCTTTGAAGTTGAGATAGACGGGGAACTGGTTCTCGTTGTGAACGCAGGTCCGGCACCGGGATATGTGCTGATGGCCGAGGATATCAATCTGGTTCCGACGATCTGAGGGTTTTCTTGACCTCCTGACAACCATCCTGACACAATGCTGTCAGCAGGGGTGTGCGATGACAGGTTCATCGCAAACACCACTGAGGAGAATCAAAATGTCTAATCCAATCGTCGTCTGGAGCGAGATCCCCGTCACCGACCTGGATGCGTCCATCAAGTTCTATAACGCCGTCTATGGCTGGGACATGACCGTCAACAACGAAGGCCCCAACCCGATGGCGGAATTCGGCGGCTCGATGGATGCCGCTGGTGGTCACCTGTATCCCGGAACGCCAGCAACCGATAACGGCCCGACCGTCCACATCGCCGTTCCTGACACTCTGGAAGCCGCGTCCGAACGCTGTCGCGCAGCCGGTGGCGAGATCGTTGGAGAGCCCATTCCACTGCCCGTCGGGCGCTTCGTTTATGCCAAGGATCTGGATGGAAATTCCATCGGGCTCTTTGAGAACGCTGCCTAACCCATGCGCCGCGCCGACAGACTGTTCCAGATCGTCCAACACCTTCGGGGTGGACGGTTGGTCACGGCGCGGCAGCTTTCAGAATGGCTGGAAGTGTCCGAGCGTACGATCTACCGCGATGTCGCGGACCTGATTGGCTCGGGCGTGCCGATCGAGGGCGAAGCCGGTGTCGGTTATGTGATGCGCGCGGGCTACGACCTACCCCCGATGATGTTCACCCGCGAAGAGATTGTCAGCCTTGTCGCAGGCGCGCGCATGATCCGCGCCTGGGGTGGAGTGGAAATGGCGCGCGCTGCTGAAGAAGCCATCGTCAAGATCGAAGCCGTGCTGCCCGAGGCAGAGCGACAAAAGGCCCGACAGATCGAAATCCACGCCATGCAAGGCCCCGGCATCGCCGATGAAACCCGGGCCATGCTGGATCGGCTGGAGCGTGCAATTGACGGACGCACCCGCGTGCGCCTCGATTACTTTGATGCCTATAACAACCGAACGGATCGACCCGTTCGTCCATTGGGGCTTTGGTTCTGGGGCAATGTCTGGACGCTGGTTGGCTGGTGCGAGTTGCGCGACGATTTCCGCATGTTTCGGGTCGACCGTATTGCCGATCTAACCAACGACGGAGCGTTTCGGAATAAAAAAGGCCAAACGCTTGCCGATTTTTATGCGCGCGAGGCGTATCACAAGCCCTAGAGGGGCGCTGCCCCCGCTCCTTCGGAGCCCCCCGGGATATTTCTGTCCAGATGAAGGGAGCGTCAGCGCCGGAAAGGCGACGGTCGCAGCCCGGCGTCGATGGATGTGACCACGTCGGCGATGCGTTTGGCACGAGTGGGCTCAGTTTTCGCAGTCTTGATCCATTCGAGCGTGCCGCGCTTGACGCTGCGCGGCCATGCCTCCCACGCCTCGATACGTTCACCAAGTGCCGCTTCGAGGTCTTTGGGTCGCTCCAGCCGCTCCACGTCATCCAGAAAGGTCCACATGCCGCTGGCCTTGGCGATTTCGATCAGCGCTTCGCCAGCCGGGGTCATTGCGCCGGAGGCGCGCGCCTTGTCCACGAGGCCCTTGTTGACCGCGGACCAGGCCGACTTTGGGTTTCTTGGAGCGATCAGGACGCTGGAGCGGTCGGTGTCCACGCCACGTGTCCGGCTGTCCACCCATCCCCAACACAGCAGTTCTTCAATGAGCGTTTCAAACGGGACATAATGGTCTGTGTGTTTCTTGTAGGTCACCAGCCAGACCGATGGGCTGGATGCGTGGTTCGTCTCCAGCCAATCGCGCAAATCGGCCCGACTCTTAACTTCGACCTCAGGGCGATCGTTCATGCGGCTTTGGCCCGCCGTGCCCTGACGCGCTCACGCTGCCAGACATAGAGCCCGCTGACGACAATGATCGCCCCCCCGATTATGGTCGCGAGGTTCAGGTCTTCGTCAAAGATCAGAATGCCAAGGCCAATGCCGAACACCAACCGCGTGTAACGGAAAGGGGCAATCGTGGCGACGTCGCCAATCCGCATCGCCGCCGTCACGCAATAGAGCGAGAACGTGGCCAGAGCGACAATCGCAAGGAAGAACCCGAGCGTCGCCAGGGTCATGGGCGGTGGCGTTGCGCCCGAGATCAGCGCCCAGATCAGGCCCACAATGGCCAACGCGCCCCCGCCCCATGCACCCAGTTGGGAGTTGGTCACGGTTTTTGGTGTTGCGCGGCTGGCAAGGTCGCGCATGGCAAACCCAATCGTGGCCGCAACCGTGATCAGGATGCCGGGACCGAGCGCCTCACTGCCAGGTTGGACGATGAGGAGCATGCCCCCGAACCCTGCGGCGAGCGCCGCCCAGTCCTGCCATGCCGCGCGCTCGCCGAGGAACAGTACTGCGCCCAGAGTGATCATCAGTGGTACCGTCTGCATCAGGACCGTGATCATCGACAGGGGGACAAACGCCAGTGAGATTATCATCAGAGTGGACGCGCCCGCCTCGCACAGCGTGCGGGTCAGTGCCGCAGGATTGAGCGCGTCGCGGGTAAAGAGCGGCTGTTGTCCACGCATGAGAACAAGGAAACCGACGAACGCACCAAGACCAACGCCGGTGATCACCCAAGCGGAGTCTGCGTGTCGCGAGGCAATCTTGCCCAAGCTGTCCAGACCCGCGATGCCCGCCATCGCGACGGTCAGAAGAAGCATACCGCGCAGGTTCTCCGCGCTTTTGTCGCTCATCAGTGGGCCTCGGCCCAGCTTGCGCCTTGGCCCGCATCGACGACGAGCGGGACGTCGAGATGGACCGCCGGGTGCGCTGCACCTTCCATGACCTCTTTGGCCGTGGCGATCAGGGTATCGACCGCGCCTTCGTCCACTTCAAAGAGCAGTTCGTCATGGACCTGAAGCAGCATTTTCGCAGGCTGATCCGCGATGGCATCGGGCATACGCACCATGGCGCGGCGAATGATGTCGGCGGCCGTCCCCTGGATCGGCGCGTTGATCGCAGCGCGGCGCGCAAAGCCCGCATGCGGGCCCTTGGC
Source organism: uncultured Rhodobacterales bacterium (assembly GCA_964638245.1). Lineage (GTDB taxonomy): Bacteria > Pseudomonadota > Alphaproteobacteria > Rhodobacterales > Rhodobacteraceae > CAZWZG01. The sequence continues at coordinate 15,817 of CAZWZG010000002.1, read as the reverse complement.
GTTGATCTCGGGCGTGTTGATCTTGCGCCCGAACAGCGTCTCGACACGGTTGTGTTCTTTCGCAAAGGCGACGGTGTCGTCCATGTAAGTCCGAATGCCGGGGAAGCGTTCGAAGTAGCGGTCGATGAACCCTTGGGCCTCGGACCGTGGGATCCGCAGGTTCCGTGCGAGCCCGAACCCCGAAATCCCGTAGATCACGCCAAAATTGATGGCCTTGGCCTGTCGCCGCACGTCCGGCGTCATTTCTTCCATCGGGACATTGAACATCTCCGAGGCTGTCGCGGCGTGGCTGTTTCCACAGAACGTCACCGGTCACGACATCAAAG
>CAZWZG010000002.1:0-15481 GCA_964638245.1 uncultured Rhodobacterales bacterium | reverse complement strand
CGCCTCCTTCAGCGCGTCGATCCCAGCGATATGGGCCAGAATGCGCAGCTCGATCTGGGAATAGTCGAGGCTGACCAGAACCTTGCCCGGCTCGGCCACAAACGCCTCGCGGATGCGGCGGCCTTCTTCGGATCGGACTGGAATGTTCTGCAGGTTCGGGTCAGTCGAGGCGAGTCGCCCCGTGTTTGCCCCCGCGATCGAATAGGATGTGTGCACCCGGCCCGTGTCGGGGTTGATGTGCTCCTGAAGCGCGTCCGTGTAAGTCGATTTCAACTTCTGAAGCTGTCGCCAGTCGAGCACCCGCGCCGGCAGGTCGTGCTCGGTGGCAAGGTCTTCAAGCACATCCGCGGGCGTCCCGTATTTTCCCGTCTTGCCGCGTTTGCCACCCGGCAGGCTCATCTTGTCGAACAAGATTTCCCCCAACTGTGCAGGGGAGCCGACGTTGAACTTTTCCCCCGCCAGATCCTGTATTTCGTCCTCCAGCGCCGCCATCTTCTGACTGAACGCATTCGACATCCGGCTCAGCGTATCGCGATCAACCTTAATGCCATGCATCTCCATCTCGGCCAGGACCGGCACCAGAGGCCGCTCCAGCGTTTCATAAACGGTCGTCACGCGCTTCTTATGCAACTGTGGTTTCAAGTGCTGCCACAGGCGGAGCGTGATATCGGCATCCTCAGCGGCATACCTGACCGCGTCCTCCAGCGGCACTTTGTCGAAGGTTTTCATCGACTTGCCGGACCCAAGCAGGCTTTTGATCTCAATCGGCTTGTGGCCCAGATACCGCTCGCTCAGAAGGTCCATCCCGTGATTGTGCAGCCCCGCATTCTGGGCATAGGACATCAGCATCGTGTCATCGATCGGCGCGACACTGATCCCATAGCGCGCCAGGATCTTGGCGTCGTACTTCATGTTCTGCCCGATTTTCAGAACGCTCGGATCCTCCAGCATCGGCTTCAACGCCTGCAAGGCAGCCTCAAGGTCAATCTGCCCCTCAGCCAGCGCATCTGACCCAAACAAATCATCCTCCGCCTCGGCCCGATGGGTGAGCGGGATATAGCAGGCCTCGCCCGCCACCACTGCAAGCGACACCCCCACCAGATCGGCCGTCATCTCGTTCAACCCGGTCGTCTCGGTATCCACCGCCACGTACCCGCGCGCATGGGCCAGCGCGATCCAGCGCTCCAGCGCGGCCAGATCCCCGACACGCTCGTACTTGCCATGATCAAACGGAACATCCTCGGCAGGCGCATCTTCTTCGACCACTTCCGGCGCTTCGATCACCGGCGCTTCTGCGCCCAGCGCGTCTGCCACCCGCTTGGTGATCGTGCGAAATTCCATCGAGCTCAGGAACCCCAGCAGCGTCTCGGCTTGCGGATCCTGCACCTCCAGACTGTCGAGCGTGTAGTCCAGCTCCATCTCGCAATCGAGCTTCACCAACTCGCGCGACAGACGGATCTGATCCGCATTGTCGATTAGCGTTTGGCGTCGCTTGGGCTGCTTAATCTCTTCGGCACGTTCCAGAAGCGTATCAAGATCGCCGTATTCATTGATCAAGAGCGCCGCCGTCTTCACCCCGATCCCGGGCGCGCCCGGCACGTTGTCGACGCTGTCGCCAGCCAAGGCCTGCACATCGACCACCCGCTCCGGCCCCACGCCGAATTTCTCGACGACACCATCGCTGTCGATCCGGCGGTTCTTCATGGCGTCAAACATCTCAACACCGTCCCCGACCAGCTGCATCAGGTCCTTATCCGAGGATACGATCGTCACCCGACCACCAGCCTCTCGCGCGCGACAGGCCAGCGTCGCGATAATGTCATCGGCCTCGAACCCCTCCTGCTCCAAACAGGCAATGTTGAAGGCCCGCGTCGCCTCTCGCGTCAGCGGGATCTGAGGGCGCAAATCCTCGGGCATCTCGTCCCTGTTCGCCTTGTAAAGGTCGTACATGTCGTTGCGGAACGTGTGCGACCCCTTGTCGAACACGACCGCCGCATGGGTCGGCGCATCCGCCCCCTTCTGCTCTTCGACCATCTTCCAGAGCATATTCACGAATCCCGAAACGGCCCCCACAGGAAGGCCGTCCGATTTCCGCGTTAGCGGCGGCAGCGCGTGATAGGCGCGAAAGATGAAGGCCGAGCCGTCGATCAGGCTTAAATGGCAACCTTTCCCGAATGACATGGCAACTCCCCCGCGCTTTGGTGACCGCCAAGGCATGCCACCTCTAGCGCGGGGGGTCCAGCGTCAGGTGATCGGGATCAGCGGCTGACCGTTCAATGCCTGCACAAAGGTGAACGCCGTGAAGCCGATGAAGGCTAAGGCGGCGACCATCACGGCGGGCTTGCGAACGCCCACAGGCAACATGAGCACCGCGAGCCCCGCCAAAGGCAGGAAGTGCATCGCATGGGTGGCAAAGAAATGCGCAATCCTCAGGTCACCGACCTCGCCCGACCACCCCATGAAGGGCACCCGCGCGCCGGTCACGACCTCGCCAATGTGGTGCCCCGGCATCATCGACAGCGTGCCCGCCGCTGGCAAAGTCAGCACAAATGTCAGGATCAGACCCAGAACCACGCTCAGCTTCACGGCCGGATCAAGCCCCGTATCGGAATTCCGCGCAATCGCAATGCCGAATACTAGGGAAGCGGAGGTCAACGTCACCGCAAAGGCACCCATCAGGTTATAGAGCCAGAACGTCAGCGGCGTCCCGTCATTGTAGTGCGACGCGGTACCCAAGGCCGCAGCCCCTCCGATCCAAAGGATCTCACCGACAATGCAAAAGACCACGACACCTGCAAACGTCCGGTACTTCCAGCCCTCAATCATCCCCTCGGGCAACCAACGGGCGAAAAAGGCCAGCGTCAGCAGATAGATGCTGAGGGCAAATTGAAACTTGATTGGCTTCAGCCAGATGTTCTCACCCTGAAACACCCGTCCATCGAGCGCAAAGGCGCTCAGCGTCACGACGAGCGACAGCGCCAGAAGGAAACCGGCTTTTGCAAAGATCGGCTCAACAAACAGGCGGGGACGCCGCTGGCCCGCCTCAAGGGTCAATTCAAAGGATGCATCCGTCATGGTTTCAGGCCTCCTGCCCGATCAAAAAGCGACCACGGATCGCCCGCAGTCCAAGAAATAGGATCAGGCCGATAGGCCCGAACATGAATGTCAGGAACAGGCAGGGGATGACCTGCCAATGGGGGATCCCCTCGCGGCGCGCCGTGCGCACTTCCCACGCCCCGATAAACAGATCGAACGCCAGGAAATGCACCCAGCCTGCCAGCGCCGCTCCGGGGAAATCGAACAGACGCATCACGTTCTCAAGGCTGTCAAACCCGCCCTCCGCCCCGCTCCAGTAAACAAGGATCAACGCAGTGTAGGCGACCGACAGAATGGCCGGGATGATGTAACCAGAGATCGCCTGTGCGACGCGCGGCGCCACGGGGGACGCAAGCAGGACCAGCCAGCCTGCCATCGCAAGCGGACCGGTGAATTGAAACAGGACGTCGGGCGTCATGGGCAGACCTCGCTTCGAGACATATCTTTACAGTGGCAAGTTACCCATATGCGTTGGATCTTTTCACTGTCAAGTTTAAATTTGACACTGACAAGATGATCCGCCTTAATACTCCCATGAAAAAAGAGACCTACCACCACGGCGATCTCCGCCCGGCTTTGATCAAGGCTGCGGAAACTGTGTTGGAAACCAAGGGTCTTGAAGGGTTCTCGCTGCGCGCGGTTGCCCGCGAAGTCGGCGTTAGTCATGCCGCCCCAGCACATCACTTCAAGGATACAACGGGCCTATTGATGGCCCTCGCCGAAGACGGATTTCACAGGTTCACCGAAATGATGGAGGCTGAACAGGATCAGGCCGAGCCGGATGCCAAATCCCGTCTTGTGGCCTCGGCTCACGGCTATGTCGCCTTCGCTCAGGCGCACCCGGCCCTTTTTCGACTGATGTTCAGCTCGCAACGGCTGAAAACCGAAGACGGCGAAATCGATAAGATCGGCGGAGCGTCCTTTACTCATCTCGTACGCGCCGTCGCCGCCCACGAAGAAGGCGACGCAGAAGCCCAACCCGACATGGCAGGCGTCATCGCCGCATGGAGCATGGTCCACGGCTTCGCCGAACTGCTTATCTCCGGTCGCATGCTACCGGTCCAACGCATGCCGGAGGACCAACGCAAAGCCTTTTTCTACAGCGTTTTTCGACGCCTCGTCTAGACTTCTTCTTGTTAAAAGTACTCCGGGAGAAAGGGGGCAGCGCCCCCTAGGGTCCTAGCCGTCTGCCTTGCTCGCGTGGATGTACCGCTTATCGCAATACCCGCATTCGACCCAGCCAATGTCTTCGGGAATCTGAAGCCAAACGCGCGGATGACCAAGGGCGCCTTCGCCGCCATCGCATGCGACCTTCCACGTATCCACGATTTCGGTCTCAGGAACTTCGATGGTCATGGGTGCGACACTCTCATTGGGCAACGGGCGCAGGATAGACGGATCAAGCAGGCAGGATCAATGGCCCCATCGCGCGTCCCGACAGGATATGCACGTGAAAATGCGGAACTTCCTGGTGGGCATAGGTGCCGGCGTTGGCAATCAGACGGTGCCCCGTTTCGGTGTCGGCCAGTGACACACCTTCGGCCTTGCAGACCTCGGCCACCGCGCGCGTGAACCCGACAATCTCTGAATCGCTGGCTTCAGCGGCAAAGTGGTCATAGCTGACGTAAGGCCCCTTTGGGATCACCAACACATGGGTCGGTGCCTGGGGGTTGATGTCGCGAAAGGCCAGCGCATGATCCGTCTCAAGAACCGTCGAGTTGGGAATCTCACCACGCAGGATCTTGGCAAAGATGTTTTCCGGATCGTAGTCCCAGCTCATGGGTGCGCTCCTATTCGGCAAAGACGTATTGGTTGTCGACAACCTTGGACGCCTGATCTTTGGACACCGAAAGGAACGCCGTCAACGCATCAATGTTCTCACTGCGCGTTGCATCCTCGCGATAGCGGTGATGCTCGGGGAATTTCTCGTCCCGCAACCGGTCCGCCTCCAGCGCGATGTCGTTTCGGATCGTTGGCAGGATCGAGGCCTCGGTTGCAGGCGTGCTGTCTTCGCCCAGCAATCCGACACGCTTTGCATGTCCAACAAGGTAGGGATCAGAGAAATTGCACTCCACCTCCAGAACCCGCGTTTTGGAGCGGTCCGAGTGGAAATCGCGGAAAAGCTCGATGTTGGCCGGGTCCAGACAGATCAACAGCCGATCCGTCTCGAAATAGTCAAACAGCATCCGCAAAAGCGCGCGTCGGTGGCGGGTCCGCTTGGCGATCGAGTGCTGAATGCCGCCCAGATCGGGCAATGCGGTGCCCTCTTCATCAAACAGGTATTCAATGAGCGGCACGTTCGAAACCTGGCTGAACTGATCCAAAAGCCGCTTGGCCACATGCCACTTCTTGCAGGTCACGATGTACAACTCTCGCTCGCGGCCCAGCGTCGCTTCCTTCTCCCAGAACCGCGGCGCAAACCGCTGCCCGATGCGGCCCCGTGATGTCAGGAAATCATGCAGCCGCTTGCCTTCGTTCGAGATATGGAACGTCTTGCCTCGGGTCGCGAAAAGATCGCCCAGCCGCTGTTTGAGTTCGTCGGCCTCTGGGCTGATCTTGCGGGCAAAGAGGAAGTCCTGACCGATCAGCATGTCGTAGTGATCGTCATAGAAATTCACCGGCAATCCATAGTCGCTGAACATCAAGAAGGTCAGCGTGCGCGAGCGGATCTCGGGTTCAGGCACCAGATGGCGCACAAGTGTCTGAAAGAACGTTTCGTCGGGGATCCAGGTGCGCCGGAAAAACCGCAAAACGTCGCGCCGCTTGGCGATGAAGGCAAGGATGGCCTCGATGGTCTGTCGCCGCAGGCACCACCATTGCGATCCAATCATGATCTCCAGATCGGCGGGCACTTTCCGCTTTAGACCAAGTCGTTTCTGGGCGTTCAGTGCTGTGTAAAACAGGCCCTTCTGGTCACGCTCGTTGAAATAGTGGCGGTAAATCAGCCGCTCTTCCCGCAGCCCCGTTTTGATCCAGTCGGACTTGAAGAAGTCGAAGCTTTCGATGAAATCGGCATCATCGCGATCTAGGAATTTGTGCACATAATCGGCCGACTTGATCGGCATGCAATCGCCCGACAACAAATAGAAATGCGTGGCCTTGGGGAAGGCCTCCAACGCCTCGCGCGTGGCATTGAGCGAGCCTTGCACAAGGCTCCACTCCCCCCAGCCCCCTTTGACGCGGTTGCCCGCCATGACAACAGATGTGTTCTTGCGGAGCGCTTTCTGGATGCGCGCGTAGTCGTCATCGGTCGCGCTGGCATCGAAATGGATCGAGACATAGTCGCCCGCCGCGGTCAGGCGAATGGCCTGCGCGATGATCGCGTCCGGATCCTTGTGACACAGCAAAATGAAGGCGATCTTTGCCATTTCTGCCTGTTATTTGCGCCTGCTCTTTTATTGACCATAAGGGTTAACGATGAAGCAGCATTGAAGAAAGCCATGTTTTTTGGTTACGTTTGGGCAAAGCGTCACCTCAAGGTTGAAAAGGCGCGTCGAGGAGGCACATCGCAGTGGGATTTCCAGGCACCTGGATGACCGAAAGCGGCAGCGTGGTTTACCGCGTTGTGCCCAAATGCGCCTGCTCGACAATTGGCCAGATCATGTACTTTTCCGATCATGGCACGTTTTTTGACGGCGATATCCACGACTCGACGACCGGTTTGCACAAATGGTCCCAAGACCAAAGTCAGCCCATGATCGAGGATACGGTGCGCAACCATAAGGCGATTGCCTTTACCTGTGTCCGCAATCCCTACACGCGGATCCTGTCGTCCTTCTTTGACAAGATCTGTGGCATTCAGCGCAACGGCAACCGATATCGGGGCAATCTGGTGCCGATGCTGATCCAGAAATACGGGATCGAGGTCGAGGGCGATTTCGATCAGATCGCCTCGTTTCGGCGGTTCCTGCTGTTTGCGCGCGACACCATCCGCTACCGCAAACCGATGGAACCCGACATCCATTGGTCGGCCATGTCCGGGCATATTTCGACGTTCATCGCCAATGGCGGGCGCTACGATCAGATCTTTCATACCGAGAATTTTGCGGACGGCATGAAATCCGTCCTTGATATGATCGAAACGCCGGTCGCCGTGGATGTAACGAACATTCCGCGGTTCAATGAGTCAGAGGGGCACGGTCCGAAACGTGCCCACCCCATCGAAGACTATTTCGACGATCTGGCGCGCCATCTTGTCTATGAAATCTACCACCGCGATTTCACGCTGTTCAAATACGATCCCGACAGTCCGGGCCGCAAAGAACCACTGGGCGAAATCGATCTGGCAGAAGTGCACGCCAAGTTGGGCTGACGGAACGAGGGGCGCTGCCCCTCGCGCTCCCCGGGATATTTTCAAACAGAAAATGCGGCTAGATCAGACCCTGCGATCGAAAGAGTTGCCGCAAATCGGTTTCGGGGCGCGCGCCAAAATGCTTGATCACTTCGGTCGCTGCGGCACAGCCCATGGCACCAGATCGCGCAAGGGATTGTCCGGTGGCAAGCCCGTACAAAAAGCCCGCAGCAAATTGGTCGCCCGCCCCGGTGGCATCGACCGGCACGACTTTCTTGACGGGTGCCTCGACGCGCTCGTCGCCACGGATCAGGACGACTGGGTCTCCTGACCGTGTGCACACCACAATGCCGCAATCCTTGGCGGCCAGTTCAAGGGCGGTTTCCAGGTTTGGCGCTTCATAGAGCGAGGTCCATTCCGCCTCGTTCCCAATCACATAGTCCAATTCCTTGACCAGACGTCGGAAATCGGCGCGATGCCGGTCGACGCAAAACGGGTCGCTCAGTGCGATGCCCGCCTGACCGCCCCCCGCGCGGGCCGCCTTTGCCGCTGTTTCAAACGCCTCTTTTCCCTTGGGCTTGTCGTAGAGATACCCTTCAAGGAAAAGGATTTTTGCCTTGGCAACAACGTCTTGCGGGACGTCATCGGGGCCAAGTTCGGCAGAGATGCCCAGGTACGTATTCATTGAGCGCTCTCCGTCAGGCGTAACGAAGATCATTGAACGCGACGTCGGCAACTCCCCCCCCGGCACAGGGTCATTCACGAAATCGGTGCCGCCATGGGTCATTTCGCTGGCATAGAACCGCCCCAGCGCATCGTCATGCACGCGTCCCACAAAGGCGGTCTTCAGCCCGAGGTTCCCAAGCCCCGCCAACGTATTGGCCACCGAACCGCCTGGCGCCTGGGTGCGATCCTCCATCGCGCCATAAAGCACTTGCCCCCGCGCCTGTTCGACAAGCTGCATGATGCCTTTTTCGATGCCCATCAGCTCCAGAAAACTGTCATCGCACTGGGTCAGGACGTCGACGATGGCATTGCCCATGCCAACCACGGAATATTCAGTCAAAAACCTTCTCCTCGAATGCGCAGAGATCGTTGATCACACAAACGCTGCAGCTTGGTTTACGGGCCTTGCAGATGTAGCGTCCATGCAGGATCAACCAGTGATGGGCGTGCTGCTGGAACTCGGCCGGAACGTGATCCTCGATCGCGCGCTCGACGGTATCCACGTCCTTGCCCGGCGCAATCCCGGCGCGGTTACCGACCCGGAAGATATGCGTATCGACGGCCTGCGCAGGATGCTTGAACCACATGTTCAAAACGACATTGGCCGTCTTGCGCCCAACGCCCGGCAAGGATTGAAGCGCGGCGCGCGACGAGGGCACCTTACCGCCGAAATCATCAACCAGCATCCGGCTCAACTTGATGACATTCTTGGCCTTGTTGCGATAAAGCCCGATCGTCTTGATGTGTTCGATCACGCCCTCTTCGCCAAGCGCGAGCATCTTTTCGGGCGTATCGGCCACGGCAAAAAGTCCACGCGTCGCCTTGTTCACACCGGCATCAGTCGCCTGCGCGCTAAGCGCCACGGCCACGACCAGCGTATACGCGTTGACGTGTTCCAACTCGCCTTCGGGATGCGCTTGGCCGGCCTGAAACCGGGTGAATATCTCGTGCATCACGGGATAGGATAGCTGCTTTGCCATGGCCCGCATATCGCCTGTGAGCTCGCCGGTTGCAACGGTTTAACCGAATACAAAGACCATGGTACTAGGCCCATCGCCGAGATCAGTTCTTTTCTGGGGCCAATATGGCGACCTACACATACTTTGCCTACGGACCGGACGCTCTCGATTTTTCGAACGGATCCGTTTCGTTGAAAGACGGATACTCACCCAAGGACCGGGTCGAGATCGAGGTGACCGACAACGATACCTACATGGACGGCGACCACCGAAAGAACGAGGAAGGTGACGACGCAAACCAGAATGCGACAGTTCGTGATATCGATGGAAACACAGTCGATGAAGGCAAGATCTATGCCGAGGAATACCTGACCCTTCAAGGTCCCGATGGACAGACCATCTGGCTGGATGTCCTCGAAGTCGACGGTGAAGTGGTTGGCTATGTGCCCTCGTCGCCACTAGAGTCTGGGGTCGACTATGCCAACAACGGCGCACGAAACATCGATGACGGACGTCAAAGCGGTACCACCGAAGATGGCTATGCAAATGGAGACACAAGGCTCAGTCACAGCGCCTATCAATCAAGCTCGGTTCCCTGTTTTTGCGCCCGGACTCGCGTGCAGACCAGTCGGGGCCTCAGAGCGGTTGAAGACCTGCGCGCAGGTGAACACGTTCTAACACGAGACGCCGGGTATCAGCGCGTCCAATGGGTGGGCCATGTTCGTGTTCAACTTGATGGGCAAAACTCTGCAGCGTTCGCTCCAATCCGCATCGCTGGCGCGGTTGGGCGCGATATCGCCCTGTCGCCCCAGCATCGTGTCCTTGTCAGCGGGTCGGCGCTCCATCTTGTGTACGGAATGGAAGAAGCGTTCGCGCCGGCTTGCGCATTTGCAGATGTTGGTGCGGGACATCAAATCTGGAAGGACGACGTGCACTATGTGCATCTGCTTTTTGAACGCCACCACATCGTCGCCGTCGAAGGCATTTGGGCTGAAAGCCTGCTCTTTGCGCCCCAGGGGCTCGCAGCACTTCCAACGGGGATGCGCGACATCCTGCGAACCCGGAATGGAATGCCAATGGCAATTGCGCGTCCGTGCCTCTCTCGCCGCGAAGCTCGCGCACTTGGAGACGATCTTCGGCCTGTGCAATGTCACCCGACCTCCGATACCTTCCTCCTGACCGCCTGACCCATTGCGCAAGAACCGGGTCGCTCGGAAAGAGCTTGAGCCGTATATGTTCGGTGGAACACCAACGGAGCATTACGGTCCATGGATCAGATCGAAAACAGCTACTACTGGCCATTGATGCGCCGCGCAATCGAACGCATCGACACAGAGGAAGGGCGGAACATGTCCCTCGAAGAAATTGCTGCGGAAATGAACATGAGCCCCGCGCATTTCCAACGGCTGTTTTCCCGCTGGGCCGGACTGTCCCCCAAACGCTTGCAGCAATTTCTGACGCTCGACCACGCCAAGGCGATGCTGGCCGAGCGGCACACCACCCTTGAGACCGCAGAGGCGGTGCGCCTGTCCGGGTCGAGCCGTCTGCATGACCTGTTCCTCAGATGGGAAGCCATGAGCCCGGGCGAATTTGCGCAAAAGGGCGCAGGGCTTACCATCCGTTATGGCTGGTTTGACGGCCCCTTTGGACGCACACTTGCCATGGCCACGCACAAAGGCCTGTGCGGCATGGCGTTTTCTGAGGAAACCGGGGACGCCGCCGCGCTCGCCGATATGACGTCGCGCTGGCCCGAAGCGCACTTTGTCGAAGATCCGGCGTCCATGTCAGCAAATGTCGCAGCGGCCTTTGGTGGCGGCGAAGCACAGCTACACCTGATCGGGGCACCGTTTCAGATCAAGGTTTGGGAGGCGCTGATGCGCGTCCCCACAGGCCACGTGACGACCTATTCGGACATTGCGGCGTCCATCGGCAAACCGCGCGCGGTGCGCGCCGTAGGCACCGCCGTTGGGCGCAACCCGATCAGCTGGCTGATCCCGTGCCACCGCGCCTTGCGCAAATCGGGTGCCTTGGGCGGCTATCACTGGGGCCTACCGGTCAAACGCGCCATGCTGGCCTGGGAAAGCGCCGAAATCGCCTGATTCTGCGGGTCATGGGGCGGAAATCCGCCCGTTTACCGCAGCGTCCCAGTGTATTCCGGCACGCAATGCCGTATATATCCCCCGAGATGTGCGCCTCGTGAAGAAGGACTAGTGATCGATGCAGACCCGTAAACTCGCCGTCGGAGCCGCGGCAAGTGCCGTGCTTTTTCTGGCCGCCTGTGAGCCAGAACCATTCAATCCCAACGACCCCAACGCCAACGCCCGGACCGCCGCGATCGGTGGCGCCGTGATCGGAGGCCTTTTGGGCCGCGGGGACACCGACGACGTCGTACGCGGAGCCGCGATTGGGGCCGCCGCTGGCGCGCTCATCGGCAACGCCATGGACAATCAGGCCCGCGAACTGGCCAACTCGCTTGATAGCGATATCGGCGTGATCCGCTCGGGCGATGACATCATCGTTCGAATGCCGCAGGATATCCTGTTCGCTATCGACAGTGCCGCTGTGAATTCCGCCCTGCGCGACGACCTTCTGGTCCTCGCCGACAGCCTCAACCGCTATCCCGACACGGTCGTTTCGATCGTCGGCCACACCGACAATACCGGCGATGCAGGTTACAATCTTGACCTGTCGGATCGCCGCGCACTCGCCGTTGCCGGCATCCTGCGTCAGGGCGGCGTGTCTCCGTCACGGCTGCGTGCCTTTGGCGCGGGCGAGGATGAACCGATCGCATCCAACCTCAATGCGGCGGGCCGTGCGTTGAACCGCCGGGTCGAGATTACCATCTCACCGCTCTAAGAAACGCTTGCTTTTCGCCCCATTGGTCATAATTCTTGACCAAAGGGGCGATCATCATGCCATTCACACGTATCCAGTCGGACAAACTCGCTGACGCCGTCGCGGCGCAGATCGAGCGTCTGGTGCTACGTGGCGTGCTGCGACCCGGCGACCGCCTTCCCTCAGAGCGTGACCTGTCCGAACGCATGGGCGTTTCGCGCCCGGTTCTGCGCGAAGCCATTGCAACGATGCAGGACAGCGGCCTTGTCGAGGCGCGCGCCAACTCGGGCATCTACATCGGTGATGTCCTTGGCTCCGCGTTTTCCCCTGCCCTGATGCGCCTTTTCGCGACCATCGACGAAGCCAAGTTCGACTACCTTGATTTCCGGTCCGAGATCGAGGGGCTCGCTGCCGAGCGGGCCGCCAGATCAGGCAGCGACACCGATCTTCAGGTCATCGGACAGATCTTTGCCCGCATGGAAGCCGCCAGAAAAAAACGCAACGCCGCCGAAGAAGAAGCCAAACTGGACGCCGAATTCCACCTCGCGATCACCGAGGCCAGCCACAACGTCATCATGCTGCACATGATGCGCTCCATGTTCGAACTTTCCCATCAAGGTATCTTCTACAACCGTCAGATCATGTTCGGACAAAAGACGACCCGCACGGCCTTGCTGGCCCAGCACGCACGCATCAATGACGCGATCCAATCGCGGGACGCGCCCGCCGCGCGCAAAGCAGTCCAGGATCACTTGGCCTATGTGCGCGATAGCCTTCGCGATCACATGCGCGCCGAGGCCCATGAAGACGTTGCGCGCCAGCGCCTTCACCACCTGCAGACCAAAAAGTAAGCGCCCCGGAAAACCGAGGCGCTCACAATCCGTCCTGTCAGACTGGGTCGCTGCTTTAGTGCAGCTTTGCTTTCACTGTCTCGATGGCTGCATCTGCCGCCGACGAAAGGGTGGATTTCGATTTCTGGGCCTGTAGCACCTGAGCCGCTGCATCAATCGCGATGCTGACCGCGCGGTCCTTGACCTCTTTCACAGCGTTTGCTTCGGCCTGGTTGATCCGATCAGAAGCTGCGGCCAGACGACGCTCGATCGCGACTTCTAGGTCCTTCTTGGCCTGTTCAGCGCTCAACTCGGCCTCTTCCTTGGCCTGGGCCACGATGCGTTCGGCCTGACCTTCGACTTCTTTCGCCTTACGCTCGAACGACGCCAAAAGCGACTGTGCTTCTTCGCGGAGCGCTTTGGCTTCGTCGAGGTCGGACTGAATACCTGCAGCACGCTTGTCCAGCATGCCCATCAAAAGGCCCGGGACCTTGAAGTAGAACAGGATGCCAAAAAAGACGATGAAGCCGATCAGGACAACAAAGTCAGTGTTCTTGAGCGAAAAGAACGGCCCGTCCGCGGCATAGGCAGGAGCGGCCAGAAGGCTCAGTGCGATTGCGGTGCGCAACATCTGGTTCACTCCTTGATCAGGCCGGATACGGCCTTGTCGATTGCACTGGCGTCAGCCTTGCCGCCGACAGCGCCAAGCACTTCGCCAGCGGTCGCCTTGGCAACCTCTTCAACGGCGGCCAGCGCGCCGTCGCGAATTTCGGCCACGCGGGCCTCGCTTTCAGCCGCCTTCGCTGCGATCTCGGCATCCGCCTTGGCGATCGCTGCGTCAACCTCGGCCTGAACCTCGGCCTTCGCTTCGGCTGCAATCTTTTGGGCCGATGACCGCGCATCTGCCAGCGCCTTTTCATAGGCGGCTTCGGCGTCTGCGGCTTTCTGTTTCAATTCCTCTGCCGCGGCCAGGTCGTTGGTGATCGTCCCGGATCGTTCGGCAAGAACGGCGCTGATCCGTGGGATCGCGACGCGTGTGAGGATAAGATAGGTCGCAATAAGCGCGATCACGAGCCAGAAGATCTGGTTCGGATACGTCGAAAAATCGAGCTGTGGAAGACCGCCTGCTTCTGCGGCTTCTGCTGGAGTATCAGCCATCGCGACTACCCTCTTTGTGGTTCATCCGGGCGGCGGCATTCGCCGCCCGAACCGTAAGGAGCTCTGATCCGTCTTAGACGGCGAACATCAGAAGCAGAGCGACGAGGAATGCAAAGATCCCGAGCGCTTCTGCGAAGGCGATGCCGATGAAGAGCGTTGCCGTCTGGCCGCCAGCGGCAGACGGGTTGCGGAGCGCGCCCGCGAGGAAGTTGCCGGCCACGTGGCCCACACCAATTGCTGCTGCACCCGAACCGATAGCTGCAAGACCGGCGCCGATATGTGCGAGTTCACCTTCCATAATGTATCTCCTTACGATTGGAAGTTTCGTGATCAGTGATGCGGATGCAGGGCATCCTTGAGGTAGACGCATGTGAGGATCGTGAAGACGTAGGCCTGGATCGCCGCGACGAGAAACTCGAGCGCATAGATCGCGAGGACGCCAAAGATCGCGAGCGGAGCGAAAACCGCCACCTGCGCAAACCCAGCAAAAACCTTGAGAAGGGCGTGACCCGCCAGCATGGCGCCTGCAAGACGCACCGAATGGCTGACCGGGCGAACCCAGTAGAGAATAAACTCGATCACAGCCAGGATCGGACGAACGGCCAACGGCGCCGCGGAAATCCAGAACAGGCTGAGGAAGCCGATCCCGTGTTTGTAAAGACCGAACAGCGTCACGGTCAGGAACACGGCCACCGCCAGAACGCCGGTAACGGCAAACTGCGATGTGGGCGAGAACGAGGTCGGGATCAGGCCAAGGAAATTCGACCCAAAGATAAAGAGAAACAGCGTGAACACATAAGGGAAGAAGCCAAGGGCGTCCTTGCCCGCAACATCCTCAACCATTTTGTGCACGAAACCATAGGCAAGCTCGGCGACTGACTGCACCCGGCTCGGGATGATCGCGCGACCGCGCGTACCAAGAACGAAAAGCGCGGCAATCGCCAGAACCGTCAGCGCAAGCCAGAGAGTCGAGTTCGTGGGCGTGTACCAGGCAATCGGGCCGTCGCCGAACAGCGGCTCCAGCTTGAACTGGCTCATCGGATCGAACTTAAGACCAGCGCCTTCCGGTGCGTCTGCCATGGCTCAACTTTCCTCATCGTCCCGGGCGGACCCGGGGTCAGTGTCAGTTTGGACCTCTTTCGCGGTTTGGATCAGCGCCTTGATCCCGGCCGCGAGGCCCAGAAAGAGGAACACGATCATCAGGAACGGCGTCGTTCCAAAAACCATGTCCAGTCCGTATCCGATGCCAAACCCGATCAATAGGCCCGCCACCAGCTCGGTCACCATCCGCCACGCCAGTTGCGCTTGGGAATAGTGCTCGACCACTTCCGCGACTTCGGGCTTGTCGACTTCGCCTTTGGCGGCCTTGATGCGCGCCTCTAGGTCTCGAAGTTTCGCGCCATCATCATTTTGATGTCCGGCCGCCATGTCCCGTCTCCTCGGAAGACGGGCGGAAACTAGGCGGCGGCGCAGGAATCGTCAAGCAGGCAGCCTCACATGGCAAGCCCCTGTTTTAATTGCCAATTCCAACGCCTGCGACGATGTGTTCGGTTCCCGGGATATTCAACCGATCAGTTGAGTCTCGC
>CAZWZG010000001.1:73331-80035 GCA_964638245.1 uncultured Rhodobacterales bacterium | reverse complement strand
AGAACCGCGTCGATCGCACTTTCCTGCTCATCTGCAGGGCCTTCGACCACGCCTGAGATGTATTCGGGCGCCCCGAAGGATTTCAGGTGGCGAACAATCTCTTCGACCTCCTCATCCGATACGAACGGCCCATGCACGCGGGTGATTTTTGCGCCACCGGCCATGTAAAGCATGTCGCCCATACCCAGAAGCTGTTCCGCGCCCTGTTCCCCAAGGATCGTCCGGCTGTCGATCTTGCCGGTGACCTGGAACGAAATTCGGGTCGGGAAGTTGGCTTTGATCGTGCCGGTGATCACGTCGACCGATGGACGCTGCGTGGCCATGATCAGGTGGATGCCCGAGGCACGAGCCATTTGGGCCAGACGCTGAATACAAGCTTCGATCTCTTTGCCCGCTACCATCATCAGGTCGGCCATTTCGTCCACGATGACCACGATATAGGGGATCGCTTCTGGTGCGAAGTCCTCGTTCTCGAACACCGCATCGCCGGTGTCAGCATCAAAGCCGGTCTGCACGGTCCGCGAGAACATCTCACCTTTGGAAAGCGCCTCTTTCACACGACCGTTGTAGCCATCGATGTTGCGCACGCCCATTTTCGACATCTTGCGGTAGCGCTCTTCCATCTCGGCCACGACCCATTTGAGCGCCACAACGGCCTTCTTGGGATCGGTGACAACAGGAGACAGAAGATGCGGGATACCGTCATAGACGCTCAGTTCCAGCATCTTCGGGTCGATCATGATCATCCGGCATTCTTCCGGCGAAAGCTTGTATAGAAGGCTCAGGATCATCGTATTGATCGCAACCGACTTACCCGACCCAGTCGTCCCTGCAATCAGCAGGTGAGGCATCTTGGCCAGGTTGGCAACAACTGCGCCGCCGCCAATGTCCTTGCCCAGCGCCAACGGCAGTTTCGAGTTCCCATCGTCGTAGTCGCGTGTCGCAAGGATTTCGCGCAGGAGCACCTTTTCGCGGGTCTCGTTTGGAAGCTCGATCCCGATGACCGAGCGACCTGGAACGGTAGACACGCGGGCCGACAGGGCCGACATCGAGCGCGCGATATCATCGGCCAGACCGATCACACGGCTGGCCTTAAGGCCGGGGGCAGGCTCCAGCTCGTACATGGTGACGACAGGGCCTGGGCGGACCGAAACGATGTCGCCTTTCACGCCATAATCATCGAGCACGTTTTCAAGCATCCGAGCGTTCTCTTCCAACGCCTCGTCCGAAAGGTGCTGGCGCGGAATGGCGACGGGCTCTTCGAGAAGGGAAAGCGGCGGGATCTCGTAGGCGGTGTCGCGATCACCGAAGTCGAGCATTGGTTCGGCTTCCGCGCGGGCTCGCTTGGACGGTGTCGCCTTGCGTTGGCCATGTTGCACAACGGCCTTTGCTTCAGGCGTGCCACCGCGGGTCGACCCGAACATCGCGGGCGCATCGGGAACAACGCCGTCGATCAATTCGGGTTCGGGCCAGTCCTGATCGGCGTCAAAGGCGTTGAATTCAGGCCAGGGTGCCTCGCTTGGGCCTTCTACGGCAGGTTCTTCGCGCGTTAACGGTGGCTCGCCCACGTGGCTTTTCGCGCGGATCACGCTTGCGATCTTTGCTTTGACACGGTCGTTGGGTTCGGCAGTGAAGGCATCTTCATCGTCGATGACGGGTGCCGGATTACGTTTGGCGCGCCCAAAGAAGGTCGTTGGGGCGTCGTCTTGGTGCGTTGGTTCGGCAAGCCGGGCTTCAGCGCGCGCTTCGCGCCGAGCTGAGTAGGCACCGTGGGCCGAGACCAAGCCGCGACCACCCAGGCGCAGGCTGCTGCGAAGGAGGGCAACAAGAAGCGCGTAGGCGTAGATCAAACCATTCAGAAGAAAGCGGGCGAAGGTTTTGATCTCGGGGCGGGTGAAGCCCATGACGAAAACGGTCAGGGCAATTGCGCCGAAAAACAGAAGTGCCGAGAGGATTTTGACACCAATAGCCGCGCTAATTGGGGCGATCGACAAAATGGCGCCCAGAACGGTTTCCCCAAAAAGTCCGCCGAGGCCGAACGAATGCGGCCAACCGGCAGGCACGGTGTGCGTGGCGATGTAAACGGACGCCAAAGCAACGGCGATCGGCGCGAACGTGAGGCAAGAGATGGCGCGTTCTGTGCCGCGGTGGGTCACGAGGCGGATGCCCCACGTGGCAAGGATCAGGACAATCGACCACGCGCCGTAACCCGCGATCATGAAAAGAGGCGCAGCGATCGAGGCTCCGGGGCGCCCAAGCCAGTTGCCTGCCGGTTTGTCGGTCGCCGACAGCCAGCTTGGATCGTCAGGTGAATAGGACCATAGGATCATCGCCACCAGAACGCCGACCCCGATCAGGGCCAATCCGACGAGTTCGCGCCCTCGCTTCTCAAGAAGCGCTGCCGTGTCGCCATCAAAGAGCGGATCGCGCTCGCGTGCTGGAAATGCCATGCCTGTTACCTCAACCGTTTGTCGTTAGTTTTGCGCGGATCGCCTCCAATCCGCGGGATAAGTCGTCTTCGTCTGGCACAAGGGCCACGCGAATGTAGTGTGCGCCCGGGTTGGCCCCGGCTTCTTCGCGCGCCAGATAGCGGCCCGGCAGGACGCGTATGCCGCCCTCGCTCCAAAGCGCGCGCGTGATCGCTTCGTCGTCTTCAACGGGCAACCACAGGAAAAACCCGGCCGCCGGTGCGCGATAGCCCGGTAGGGTCCCCAGCGCGTCGTCTGCCATGGCGTATTTCGCCTGATATCTTGCCCGGCTAGCCGCGACATGCTCTTCATCGGCCCAAGCGCGGGTCGCGACAGCCTGCAACGGCAAGGGAAGCGGCGCGCCGCCATAGGCGCGCACCTGCTTGAGGCGCTCAATTGCGTCCGCTGGACCCGCCACGAAGCCTGAGCGCAGACCGGGCAAGTTCGAGCGCTTGGAAAGCGAATGAAAGATCAGGATGCGGTCGCGAGACACACCGAGTTTTGCGGCGGCCTCCAATGCCCCGATAGGCGGCGCGTCGCGATAGATCTCGGAGTAACACTCATCCACAAGCAGCCAGGCATCACACGCTTGGGCAAAGGCAAAAAGCCGCTCCCAGTCGTCGAGTTCTGCGACCGCCCCTTGCGGGTTCGATGGCGAGCAAAAGTAGATCATCGAGGCCGCATCGCGGTCAGCGTCCGAGACGCTTTCAAAATCCGGCAGGAATCCGGTTTCGGCAGTTGCCGCCATGTAGACGGGGCGCGCACCAATCGCCAAGGCCGCGGCGGCGTAGGCTTGGTAAAAGGGGTTTGGGATCAGGACCGTCGAACCGGAGGTCCCAAGCGCGAGACCTGCGTTAAACAATCCTTCTCGTGTACCATTGAGCGGCAGGATCTCCGTTTCGGGGTCCAAGTGAGCGCCATATCGATGCTCTATCCAACCGGCGATCGCACCCTGGAGATCGGCTGATCCTTCGTTTGGCGGATAGCGACGAAACCCTTCGGCGTTTTCAGCAATGACCTCTGCCAGCCAGGACGGTGGGTCATGTTTGGGTTCGCCGATCGACATCGACACAAGTTCTCCGCCCGGCTCAAGGCCGGCCAAAAGGCTCCGCAAACGCGGAAACGGGTATTCGGGCAGTGTCGAAAACCGCTCGGGAAACATGCTTGCCTCAAGTCCAGGGTCATTGCGCCCTGTTTTGAGGCACTCTAACCCGCTGGCACGGCGAGCGTCCAGAAATCCAAGGCGTCAGGCGCGCCCAAGCGACTGGTTCTGTTGCATTTCCGCCAAGCACGCTTCGACTGCATGGGCGAGGCGCAGAAGCCGCAGATCAGAGCCGCCAAGACCCATCAGCATCAGCCCGCAGGATCGTGTTCCCGTAGGCAGCGTGATCGCTGTCAGTCCCAGAAGGTTGGCGATACGCGTGTTGCGTAGGCAAAGCAGGTTTCGTTCGGTGAAATAGGCGTCGTCTGCCAGCAAGTCCGCGGTTTTGGGCGGTAAAATCGGACTTGTGGGTAGCGCAATGGCGTCAAATTTTGCGGCTGCGCTGGCAAAGCTCGCGCGGGCGCGGGCGAGGGTCGCCCTCGCGGCGACGAAGTCTGCGCCCTTGACCGCCGCACCAGCGCGAAAGCGCGCCAGAACGGGGGGATGCATCGCGCCCGGATCCTGTTCAATGGTTTTTCCCCAAAGACCCCAGGTTTGCGCCGCATAATAGGGCGCGAACACGTCCATCGCCTCGGACACGGCCGCAAACGTCACGTGCTCGACAGTCGCCCCAGCTTGATCAAGAGCGCTTTTTGCTGCTTCAAAGCCTGCCAAAGGCTGTTCTTCGATCCCTTCGAATGCCAAACCGTCCAGTACGGCGATCTTTCGCCCTGCAAGGGATGTACCTCTCAGATCGGGAACCGAACACCCTTTGAGCAAAGCGCACGCAATCGCGGCATCGGCCACATTTCTTGTCAGCGGACCGAGCGTATCAAGTGTTTCGACGAGCCCGAGACACCCCTCAATCGGCAGCGCGCCAAACGTTGGCTTGAACCCCACAAGATCATTCCATGCCGCAGGCAAGCGGATCGACCCCCCGGTGTCCGAGCCGATCGCGATGGGGGTCATGCAGTACGCGACCGACGCTGCGGCACCCGAAGATGAGCCACCGGGTGCAAGATCTGGATCATGGGCATTGGGGGGCGTTGCCGTGACCGGATTGACCCCAAGGCCTGAAAACGCCAGTTCGGTTTGGTGGGTTTTGCCGATGGTCACCATGCCCAAGGCTTCTGCACGGGCTGCGATGGGCGCATCGCGCAGCGCGGGGCCAGGGGCTGTCAGGACGCTTCCACCGCGTGTGGGAGTATGCGCGACATCCACGAGGTCTTTCCAGGTCACTGGGATCCCATCGAAAACGGACCGCCGCACGCCAAGCTTAGCGCGTTTCGCTGCCGCTGCGGCAGACGCCCTCGCCCGCTCCTCGGTCATCGTCGTAAAGATACGACTGGCATGGGGATGGGCCTGCGCGGTTTCCAGGGTGGAGTCGATCAGCTCTCGGGGATCAACGGTTCCTGCGTCGATCAATTGGCTGATGTCTAGGGCGGAAGGTGCTTCGTCGGACTTTGTCATATCAGGCGTCAGCGTGGCGCATGGACATGCGGCCCGCAAGCACCATAGTGGTGTGTCATGGAAACAGATATTGTCATCGCCGGCGGGGGGTTGAACGGAACGGCGCTTGCCGTTGCTTTGGCCGATGCCGGGTTCTCGGTCCTTGTTGTCGACCCGCGACCCTCGATCCAACCAACGCCTGACTTCGATGGCCGAAGCTATGCGCTGGCCGTTGCCTCTCAGCGTGTCCTGTCCGGTCTTGGCCTCTGGGGATCGCTCAAGGATGACGCGGGGCCCATCCTTGAAATCAAGGTCAGCGATGGTGGCGGCGGCAAGCCCCCAAGCCCGATTGTGCTGCATTTCGATCATGCCGAGATCGAAGAAGGTCCGATGGGATACATGGTTGAGGACCGCCATGTCCGTCCTATCCTTGCTGACGCTGTGGACGCGCGCGGGGTGCAGGTGTTGGCAGGACTGTCGATCACGGATCACGCGCCGCGTACCGGTGGGGTCGACGTGACGCTCAGCGATGGTCAGATTATTCCGGCTCGTCTCCTCATCGGGTGTGATGGAGCGCAAAGCCCAACAGCGAAGCGCGCCGGGGTCGGGCGCGTCGGAAGCGACTATCAACAAAGCGCGTTGGTTTGCGCTTTGGAAACCGAGATGGCCCACGACGGGATTGCGCACCAATTGTTCCTGCCCGAAGGCCCTCTTGCGATCCTGCCCTTGAGGGGAAACCGCGTCTCGACGGTGTGGACGGAAACCACCGCGCGCGCGGGTGCCGTTCAAGCGTTGGATGATGCCGGGTATCTTGACGTTCTGCGGCCCCGGTTCGGCGACTTTCTCGGCGACATCAAGCTTGCCGGGGGTCGCTTCACCTATCCGCTTGCGTTGTCCTTGGCCGAAGCTTTCGTGGCCGAGCGCGTCGCGCTTCTTGGGGACGCGGCACACCGCGTGCACCCGATTGCAGGTCAGGGCCTGAATGCCGGTCTGCGAGATGTCGCGGTTCTGGCAGAGGTTTTGGCGGACGCTAAACGGCGGGGCGAAGATTTTGCGACTGCGATTGTACTCCAGCGCTATCAGACATGGCGCCGATTTGATGCGGTCGCCCTTGGCCTTGCCACAGATGTGTTCAACCGCACGTTCTCTAACGATATCGCCCCAATTCGCCTTCTTCGGGACCTTGGGCTTGGCGCTGTCAACGCGCTCCCCAAGCTGCGCCGGGGTCTTATCCGCGAAGCAGCGGGCCTTACTGGTGAATTGCCCCGGCTCGCACGCGGCCTCCCGCTTTAGGCCCTTCATCTGGCGAAAAATATCCTCGGGGGTCTGGGGGGCGAGCCCCCCAGCGCGCTAGTCCGTGATCTTGCGCGCTTCGTCGACCAACATCACCGGAATTCCGTTCCTGATCGGATAGGCCAGGTGCGCCGCTCGGCTGACCAATTCCTGCTTCTCGGCGTCGTAGGTGAGCGTTTGCCGCGTTTCAGGGCAAATCAGCACTTCGAGCATCTTTCGGTCGAAGGCCGTTTCGCTCACTGCAAAATCTCTTCGGTTTCGCCCCCGCGCAGGGCAAATTCGATCAAAGTCACCAGCGTTTCGCGGCGTGTTGCAAGCGAAGGGGCTTCGAGAAGCGCCTGTTTCTCATGCGG
>CAZWZG010000001.1:18832-73231 GCA_964638245.1 uncultured Rhodobacterales bacterium | reverse complement strand
GTCACTCTGAAACGCGATATTCCGGCGAGAGTGATCATGTAGCGCCCATCTTCGGTCTCGGAAAACGCCGTGACACGACCTGCGCATCCGATGCTGTGCAACCGGGTCTCATCCGACTTTGGGGTTTCACGGGGCTGGATCATGCCAATCAGTCGATGAGACGTTTTCAGCGTATCGTCCAGCATCGCAAGATAACGCGGCTCGAAAATGTGCAGCGGCAAGTGCGCGCGCGGAAGCAAAAGCGCCTTCGGAAGCGGGAAGACGGGGATCGTTGATGGAAGATCAGCGGCGCGGAACATGACCAACACCTAAGGCGGCAAGCCCGTCAGGCAAATATCATCGACGATAGTTTTCTGCGACCGTTCAAAACCACCGGGTCCTGGGGCTTGAGCGCGTCGAAAATCGTGAACAACTGGGTCTTGGCGGCTTCGTCATTCCATTCGCGATCCCGGCGGAACAATTCAAGCAATTCGGCCACGGCAGCCTCCGCATCGCCTGCCGCGTGAAGGGCCTGTGCAAGGTCAAACCGCGCCTGATGGTCATCCGGGTTCGCCTCGACAGCGCTTCGAAGCTCTGCCACGGGACCGGCATTCGCGGCTTGCTTGGCCAGCTCAAGCTGTGCCCGTGCGGCTTCAACTTCGGCGCTGTCCTTGATTGCCTCGGGCGCATTGGCCAGCAGGGCTTCGGCCTGATCGACTTGATCGGCGGCAATATAGGCGCGCACCAGACCGCCATAGGCCACGGCATTCTCCGGCTCTTCGCCAAGGATTGCTGCGAAGGTTTCGGCCGCATCACCGGCCGCTCCTTGGGATAGCATTTCTTCTGCCGCTTCCAGCGCTTCACCAAGGCCGCCGTCGCCAGCCAGCCCGGTGAGCTTGCCGACAAAAGCATCGATTTCGGATTGCGGGACGGCCCCTTGAAACATGTCGACCGGACGTCCCTGCCAGAACGCGACCACGGTCGGGATCGACTGCAACGGCAGACCCTGTTGCGCCAAGGCAGAGGCCAACCGCTGGTTGGCGTCCACGTCGATCTTGGCCATGACAACTTTGCCCTTGGCCGCTGTCACCGCTGCTTCGAGCATTGGGCCAAGCGTCTTGCAAGGGCCGCACCACTCTGCCCAGAAATCGACGATGACCGGAATTTCCTGACTTTTCTCGACGACCTCGGCCATGAAGTCGGCTTCATTCACGTCCTTGATCAGGGCTGCGGTGTCTGGGGCGGTGGTTTGTCCGAATTCGAGCATGGGGCCTGCCTTAGCTAAGTTTCGGCTTCTATATGGGGATCGCGGGACAAACGCCAACCTTCAATCGGGGATTGACGGCGCGCGGGCTGCACAGCAGGGTCCGAGCATGCCTGTGATCCTGACCTTTGGCGATAGCAACACCCATGGAAGCCGGCCCCAGACCACGCCGGGGGTTTCGTCGCGCTATGGGGCCGAGGATCGCTGGCCAACCGTGATGCAGTCCGCTTTGGGGAGCGATTGGCACCTTGTTGAAGAAGGATTGCCGGGGCGCACAACGCAGTACGCCGATGATGTCATGGGTGGTGCCATGGATGGCCGCGTGGGGCTGAACAGCGCGCTGCGCAGTCATGGACCGATTGATGTCCTCACAGTGATGCTTGGCACCAATGATCTGAAAACGCGTCTGAACGCCAATGCGGACAGCATCGTCGCAGGTCTGGCGGCCATGGCTGATATGATCTTCGGGGCAGAGATGCGCGCGCGCCACCCAGCGTTGAAAACGCTTCTGATTTGTCCGCCAATGGTGCGAGAGATCGGACCCTTTGCCGGAGAGTTCTTCGGGGCCGAGCGTCGCGGGGCGGCCTTGCCCAATACACTTCGCGACTACGCCGCGGCGCGCGGCGTGGGATATTTGGATGCCAACACGATCATCGAAGTGTCCGATATCGACGGCATTCATTTCGATGCGGACGCGCACCGGGCGCTTGGAGCTGGCGTCGCAAAAGCTGTGCGCGCGCTTTAAAGATCAAACGTCGCGAAGACTGGCGCGTGGTCTGAAGGCTGTTCCCATCCACGCACTTTTCGCAGGATCTTGCTGGAATGGCCGGTACCCGCGATATCCGGGGTGGCCCATATGTGGTCCAAACGGCGGCCTTTGTCAGCAGCATCCCAATCCTTGGCGCGATAGGACCACCAGCTATAGAGCAGGCCTTCGGGGATGTCCTTGCGCGTGATGTCGACCCAGCCGCCTGCCTCTTGCAACGCGGCGAGGTGCTCGACCTCAATCGGTGTGTGGCTGACGACTTTTAGTAGCTGCTTGTGGCCCCAGACGTCATCCTCTCGCGGGGCGATGTTGAGGTCACCAACGAGGATCGATTTTTGCGGCGGGGCGGCGCGGTATTCGGCGGTGAGTTCGGTCAGGTAGTCGAGCTTCTGGCCAAATTTCTCGTTGACCGTCCGGTCTGGAACATCGCCGCCTGCCGGCACGTAGAAATTGTGGATCGTCACGCCGTTTTCGAGCCGCGCTGCTACGTGGCGAGCATGGCCGAGGCTGGCGTAGTCATTCCCGCCCACCTCTTCGATTGGCAGGCGCGACAGGATCGCGACGCCGTTGTAACCCTTCTGGCCACGGGCAACGAGGTGCTTGTAACCCAAGCGGCTAAACTTGGTCAGCGGGAACTTGTCCACCGGACATTTGCATTCCTGCAGGCAGAGCACGTCCGGGCGTTGAGTGCGCAAAAGCTTGTGCACGAGGTCCTGGCGCAAGCGGACAGAATTGATGTTCCATGTGGCGATGGTGAAGGGCAAGGCAGGGCTCCGCGATCGGTGTCGTGGGACCCTAGCCGTGCCCTTTGAGAGCCTCAAGCGTAGCTGACGACTTCGTACTCGATTCCGTCGGCGTCATGGAAATAGAACCGGCGTCCGGGTTCGTAGTCGCCATGATTGCCGGTCTCGAATCCGGCCGCTTTGACCCGATCTTCGGCGGCATCGATATCGTCAACGATGACGGCAAGATGGTTCAGACCAGAGACGGTGGTGTAACTGGTTCCTGGCTGTCCGAGATCTTTGTTCGGGTTGTAGAGCGCGACATAGCTGTCGTCCTCCCCAACATGGATCGAGCGTCCGCCAAGCTTGCTGTCGCCCTGCCAGCGGATATGCCAGCCAAAGACATCTGCCATCCAAGCGGCGGTTGCATCGGGATCGTTGACCGTGATGTTGGCGTGTTCGAGTTTTGCGGCTTGCATGATGCGCCTCCTTTGTTTCGAGTCGCATTCTTATCGAACCTCAAGCTCACTTGAGGTCAAATGGTTTTCACAAAAAAAGGGGCCGGGCAAAGCCCGGCCCAGTCCAACAGGGAGGTAATACGCCATAACCCGGGCGCATAAACGGGAACTCGTGATCTAGGCGACCAGTCGGTAGCCGCCCGACTCAGTTACCAGTAAACGCGCATTTGAGGGATCTGGCTCAATTTTTTGGCGTAAACGATAAATATGTGTCTCAAGTGTGTGAGTTGTGACACCCGCGTTGTACCCCCACACCTCGTGGAGGAGCACATCCCGAGCCACAACACCGTCCGTTGCGCGCAGCAAGAACTTGAGAATATTGGTTTCTTTCTCGGTCAGGCGAATTTTTTTCTCCATTTCATCCAGAAGTAGTTTCTGGGCGGGCTGGAACGTGTATGGCCCGAGTTGGAACACCGCATCTTCGCTTTGTTCGTGCTGACGCAGCTGCGCCCTGATGCGCGCAAGCAACACTGGAAAGCGGAAAGGCTTGGTGACGTAGTCGTTCGCGCCGGCGTCCAGACCCAGAATCGTGTCGGCATCACTGTCATGGCCCGTCAGCATCAGGATCGGGCATTTGACGCCTTGCTTGCGCATCAGGCGGCACAACTCGCGTCCGTCTGTGTCGGGCAGGCCAACATCAAGGATCACAAGGTCGTAAAGCGCGGCCTTGGCTTTCTCCATCGCTTCGGCGCCGTTTCCAGCTTCGAAGACGTCGAAATCCTCGGTCATGACAAGTTGTTCGCTCAGCGCTTCGCGCAGGTCGTCCTCGTCATCCACGAGAAGAATTTTTTTGACGATCTGGGGCATGAAACCCTCCTTCACGGTTCAGCACATCTTGGAGGGCAGATGGAGCGTCGTGTCCAGCAGGACAAGAAATGCTGCAAATCGCTCACGCGCTCGTGTCGCCAGAACGGTAAATGTTTCAAATTTCTGCAAGAGGGGCGTATCAGAGGGCAATGAGCATCCTTCCGACCTTCGCCGAACAACTGGCGCGTGCACGTACCGATTTGCGCGTTGGATTGCCTGTGCGGCTGACATCGCCCCAAGGCGATCTGCTTGCCGCGCCTGCGGAAGGGATCCAGCCCGATCGGTTCGCGGCCCTGCGGGAACTAGGCGAGCCGGTACTGGCGATCACCGGATGGCGCGCGCGCACTCTCAAGGCACGGGCCTATGACGGCGATCTGGCGCGTATTCGCATTCCCGCGGATGCAACGCCCGCGTGGATTTCCTGCATGGCGGATCCGGCAGATGACCTGGCGATGCCGATGAAGGGGCCATTTGAAAGCCTCCGCGAAGGCAGCGCAGACATGCACCGGGCTGCGATCCTGTTGGTGAAATCAGCGCATCTTCTTCCTGCGGCCGTGGTTATTAAGCTTGATGCGGCCGCTGACACGCCGGGACTGACCGTCCTTGACGCAGCGCGCACCGTTGAGGCGTCGGCGGTGACCTCGCCCATGGCGGATATCGTCTCGGGTCGCGTGCCAACAGGTTTGGCCGGACAAACGCGTGTGCATGTGTTCCGCCCGGAAGATGGCGGGGAAGAGCATTCTGTCGTCGAAGTGGGTCAGCGCGCTGAGGCGCCGCTCGTCCGGTTGCATTCGGCCTGTTTCACAGGCGATGTTCTTGGCTCGCTGAAATGCGATTGCGGTCCACAGCTTCACGCTGCGCTGGCGGCGATCCACGGCGGCGGGATCTTGCTTTATCTTAATCAGGAAGGGCGCGGAATCGGTCTGGCAAACAAGTTGCGGGCCTACTCCCTACAGGATCAGGGGTTCGACACGGTCGAGGCGAACCACCGGTTGGGGTTCGAAGACGATGAGCGGGACTTCCGGATTGGTGCGCTGATCCTGAAGTCCATGGGGGTGGAGCGGGTCCGCTTGTTGACCAACAATCCCCGAAAAGTAGCGATGCTGGAGTCATCTGGAATTAAGGTGGTCGAACGGGTGCCGCTCGTCGTGGGCAGACGCGCCGAAAACGCCGCCT
Organism: uncultured Rhodobacterales bacterium; assembly: GCA_964638245.1. Lineage (GTDB taxonomy): Bacteria > Pseudomonadota > Alphaproteobacteria > Rhodobacterales > Rhodobacteraceae > CAZWZG01. The sequence goes on along the minus strand of CAZWZG010000001.1, from coordinate 67,999 downwards.
ATCTGGACACCAAAGCCGCGAAATCGGGGCATATCCTTTGAAACCGACGGACATGGTCCTGACACCCAAAGGACTACGGTTCCGCGGGCGCACGTTCCCGGCGACAATCGGTCGTGGCGGGATCAGTACGCGCAAGAGGGAAGGCGACGGCGCGACGCCCGTGGGCATCCATCGGATCGTGGGATGCCTTTACAGGCCGGATCGGATCACACGACCCTGCGACTGGGCGTTGCCGATCCGACCCGGGGATCTTTGGTCCGATGATCCGACCGACGAAGACTATAACCTGATGGTCCGCGTACCCTACGAGGCTAGCCATGAGCGGCTTTTTCGGGCGGACCCGCTCTATGACATCGTGCTGATTACCGATTGGAATTGGCCCTATCCGGTCAAGGGTCGGGGATCAGCGATCTTTGTTCATGCGTGGAGAAAGCCGGGCCATCCAACCGAAGGCTGCGTGGCGTTTCGCCCGGATCACTTGCGCTGGATCGTAGCCCGCATCGGTTATTCGACCCGAATGGTCGTCACTTAGGCTGACGTTCACCGAATATGGCGGAGCCGACACGGATATGGGTGGCCCCAAACCCAATAGCCGTTTCAAAATCCGCGCTCATCCCCATGGACAGGCCCTTAAGGCCGTTGCGTTCGGCGATCTTTGCCAGAAACGCGAAATGCAATGCAGGTTCTTCGTCCATCGGCGGAATGCACATCAGCCCATCGAGCGGAAGACCAAGCGCGCGGACGTCTCTAACAAAGTCGTCGGCTTGTCCGGGAAGGATGCCAGCCTTTTGCGGTTCTTCACCTGTATTCACTTGAATGAATAGCCGGGGGCAACGGCCAAGCTCATCGGCCAGACGCGCACAGGTGTTGGCAAGCTTTGGACGGTCCAGCGAATGGATAGCATCGAAGAGCTCGAAGGCGTTTCTTGCTTTGTTGGTCTGCAGTGGGCCCACGAGGTGCAAGGAAAGACCTGAGTAGTCGTTCTTGATTGGTCCCCACCGGTCTTCAGATTCTTGTACGCGGTTTTCGCCAAAGACGCGGTGCCCTTGGTCGAGCACGGCACGGACCCGATCTTCGGGCTGAACCTTGGAAATCGCAACGAGCTCGATGCCAGAAGGATCGCGGCCCTTCTCGGCGGCGGTCTTTTCAATGCGGGATTGGATTTCGGTCAGTGACATGGGGCATTGGCTACAACCGTGGTCCCAAAATGAAAAGAGCGGGCCGAAGCCCGCTCCTTGCCAAGTTGAGGCCGTGATCAAAAATTGAAGATCACGCCGAAGTCGCCAACGGTTTCTCCATCGACCTGACCGATGCCTGCGGCCACAGAAACGCCGCCGCCAAGAGGTCTTTTGTAGCCGATGCCGAAGTCGTTTTCGTTACCAATTGCAATTCTGTCTTCGTCGACGCCAATGGTAGTCGTAAGTGTTGCTCCACCACCAAGGCCAAAGGTCAATGAAGCGCCGAAGGTCTGTACAGTGCTGCCGCCGCTGTCAAAGAAAACGCCCATGATGGCGTAGTCGAGTGGAGTTAAACCCAAGCTGTCTGCGGGACCCGTGCTGTCGCCGCCTGCGATATTGCCGGATAGGCTGACTGACGTAATGTCAGCTGTTCCAACATCCTCGTACCCAAGAGCAAGTTTGAGGCTGGGCGACAATTCGTAGCTGACCGCGAGAGAAAGATGATCTGTCGACGATCCGTTACTGTCGTCAATGTCGTAGGACAAGCCGACGCCAAACGAGTCGGTCTGATACTTCAAGAGGACGTTATAGTCACCGTCATTGAAGTATGTCTCAACACCATCGTCGACTCCAATGCCATCGAAGCCCGGGTCGCTGAGCGATGTGACGAAGGCGTCCGATGCTGAATCTACCTTGCCGATATAGGCGCTGAACGGTCCGGACATGATGGTGATCTCAGGATCATCAATCTCGTTTTCAGTTGTGCCGTCATCGAGGTCCAGATCGAACGACGCGCCGAATTTAATGCCGCTATCGGTTGTTGTGGTGCCAACAACGGTAAAGTCGAGTTCGTAATGAAGGCGGGTGTCGTTGCCGTCATATTTCAAGCCAAAGACACCATCACCGGTCATAGAGACTTCAGCGGTTGCAAATCCGGCTGCAAAAACCAGAACGGAACTTGTCAAAAGAATGCGTTTCATGATTGCCCCTCTCGGTCGATGACCAATTTACCCTCTGGAGACGATGCGCCTCATCGCTCTCTTGACGTAGGGTTATCCAAGCAATCGCAAATTTCCACAAAAAAAGAGCGGACCGAAGTCCGCTCTTTCTAAACGTGGTATTCCTGCGACTTAGAAGTCGAAGGTGAAACCTGCGTCTGCAACGGTTTCGCCGTTGATCGAGCCAACGCCTGCTGCGAATGCAACACCGCCACCGAGCGAACGCTTGATGCCGACCGAGAAGTCGTTGTCCGAAGACACGTCTTCGTTCAGGCCTACAACAGCCGTCACAGTCGTCATCGAGTCGATGTCGAATGAGCCAGCAAGACCGATCGTCGAAACGTCAGCACCGCCGTCACCCGAGAACTGGTGGTAGAACAGGTTGTAGCCGAAGCCAGCTGCTTCGCCAGCAACGCCAACGGCCAGAGTTTCACCAGTTTCGCCGAGGATGTTAACGGTTTCCTGGTCGGTGTAGCTGACTGCAACCGTGATGCCTGCAAAGTCGAACGCTGCAGCGATCGAGATGTCGTCGATGCCGGTGGAAGTGCTGTCGTCAACGTAGAACGATGCACCAACCGTACCCATGCCAAAGTCATAGGTCGCCAGCACGTTGTACGTGCCTTTGTCGTGTGCTGCTTCTGTGTCGTCATCTGCGCCAATGCCGTCGAAGCCGACGTCAGGAAGCGTGACCATCAGTTTGTCAGTTGCCGAAGCAATTTCACCAACGTAAACGGACAGGCCACCGAACATGATGCCGATTTCAGCGTCATTGATCGTGTTGGTGGTCGTGCCATCGTCCAGGTCAAGGTCGAACGATGCAGTGAAGCCAACGCCACCATCTGTTTCGGTCGAACCCGAGATGCTGAAGTCCAGCTCGTAGTGGAGCATCGTGTCCGTGCCGTCGTATTTAAAGCCTACGACACCGCCGCCGGAAGTGCTGAATTCTGCGGCTGCAACGCCGGCTGTCAGGACCAGTGCGGTCGAGGCGAGAAGAACCTTTTTCATGTTTTCCCTCGTGTTTCAAAAGGTACACCTCAGGACGTTTGCCGCCCTGATTGCAGCCTACATCCTCTTCGGCACGCGTGATTGCAAGCAAACCCGGATATTTGAGTCACGAGTGCCACAGGATTGGTGCAGCTTTGCCACACCCGTCAGGGCGCAGGGTGCGGGATTCTCCTTGGCAGGTCGAAAACCCTCGTATACCAAGGCTCAAGACGACTTTGGGGGCGGTAATATGACCATCAAAACAGCAGCAACAATTACCCTACTTGGGGCTGCATTGTTTCTGTCCTCTTGCGGACGATTCGATAGCGGCGACAGCGGTGGTGGTTTGTTCCGCGGAGGCGAGAATCGACAGGCCTCTCCAGAGGAAGAAGCGCGTGCGGCACAGGCCGCTGCGCGCGAGGAGCAGGGTCTGTTCGATTTGTTCGGCCCTGGCGTGAACGAAAACACCACGCTTGAGGTCAATCGCTACATCTGGAATGCTGCGCTTGATGTTCTGAACTTCATGCCGCTTGAAAGCGCTGACCCATTCTCGGGCATACAGGTTTACGGGTTCGGTACGCCACCCGGCGGGCGGATTTCCTACCGCGCGACGGTTGTCGTGCGCGATCCGGCACTTGATGCCCGCTCGCTCAGCCTGTCGCTGGTGACGCGGTCGGGTCCGGCCAGCGCGGCAACTGTGCAGGCGACCGAGGACGCAATCCTGACCCGCGCGCGCCAACTGCGTATTCAGGACGGCAATCTGTAAGACACGCTCTGGACCCTTTCGGGCCAGCCGAGTAAACCCGCGAGCGGACGCTTTCAGCCGGGTAATATATAATGTCGCGATACGAGCCCTCAGTCATCGAGCCGAAATGGCAGAACGCCTGGAATGAGGCGGAGGTTTTTGCGTCGAAAGCCGATCCAAGCAAACCCAAGTACTACGTGCTCGAAATGTTCCCGTATCCGTCGGGGAACCTGCATATCGGGCATGTGCGGAACTACACGATGGGCGACGTCATCGCGCGGTACAAGATCGCCAATGGCTTTGCCGTACTGCACCCGATGGGGTGGGACGCGTTCGGTCTGCCCGCCGAGAACGCGGCGATGGAAAAGAAGATCCATCCTGGTGAATGGACCTATGCCAATATCGACCGGATGAAGGGGCAGTTTCGCAAGATCGGGTTGTCGCTGGATTGGTCGCGTGAGTTCGCGACCTGTGATCCCGAGTACTACGGCCAGCAGCAGGCGCTGTTCATCGACTTTCTCGAAAAGGGTCTCGTCTATCGCAAAGAGGCCATCGTGAACTGGGACCCGGTCGATATGACGGTTCTGGCGAATGAACAGGTCATTGACGGCAAGGGCTGGCGCTCGGGCGCGGATGTCGAGCGGCGGGCGTTGACGCAGTGGTTCTTCAAGATCAGCGATTTCTCCGAGGATCTGCTCGACGCGATTGACGGGCTCGATGACTGGCCTGCCAAGGTCAAGCTGATGCAGTCGAACTGGATCGGGCGGTCGCGCGGGTTGCAGTTTACGTTCCAGCCTGTGGGCGAGGGTGAGCCGATTGAGGTTTATACAACTCGGCCCGATACGCTTATGGGGGCTAGCTTTGTGGGGATTTCGCCCGATCATCCGCTGGCCAAAAAATTGGAAGCCGAGAATGCTGAGGTCGCGGCTTTCTGTGCCGAGGCTCGGAAGGGCGCGACGACCGAAGAGGCGATGGAGAAGGCCGAGAAGCTGGGCTTTGATACCGGGCTGAAGGTGGCGCACCCGCTAAACCCCGACTGGCACCTGCCGGTCTGGATCGCGAATTTCATTCTGATGGACTATGGCACCGGCGCGATCTTTGCTTGTCCGGCGCATGACCAGCGGGACCTTGATTTCTGCCGCAAGTACGACTTGCCGGTGATCGATACGTTTTACGCACTGGATGATGACACGCCGGTCGCGAACGAAGCTTTTGTGCCGCCCAAGACCGAGACGGTCCGCTGGGTCGATCATTTTGCGGGCCTCGATAAGGCCACTGGACAAGAAGCGATCGACGCCACCATCGACTTTGCCGAGAAGGCGGGTTGGGGCACGGGCGTCACGAACTTCCGCTTGCGCGACTGGGGGCTTTCCCGTCAGCGCTATTGGGGCTGTCCGATCCCGGTGGTGCATTGCGAGGCGTGCGGTGTCGTCCCGGAGAAGAAGGAAAACCTACCGGTTCGCCTGCCCGATGACGTCAGCTTCGAGCAACCCGGCAACCCGCTGGATCGCCATGATGCGTGGCGCAGCGTGGAGTGCCCGTCCTGTGGCGCGCCAGCCAAGCGCGAGACGGATACGATGGACACGTTTGTCGATTCATCGTGGTACTACGCGCGCTTCACGGCTCCTCGTGCCGAGACGCCGACCGATCTGGCCGAAGCCTCCTATTGGATGAACGTCGACCAGTATATCGGCGGAATTGAACACGCGATCCTGCACTTGCTCTACTCGCGCTTTTTCGCCCGTGCGATGAACGTTTGCGGGCATTTGCCGGATAGCGCGCGCGAGCCATTCGATGCGTTGTTCACGCAAGGCATGGTGACGCACGAGATTTATCAGACGCGGGACGAGAAGGGCCGTGCCGTCTATCACTTGCCGCAGGATGTGATCGATGGAAAGCTGGCCGATGGCACGCCGGTAGAGATCATTCCGTCCGCCAAGATGTCGAAATCCAAGAAGAACGTGGTCGATCCTGACGAGATCATGAGCCAGTTCGGGGCGGACACGGCGCGCTGGTTTGTTCTGTCCGACAGCCCGCCCGAGCGGGACGTGGAATGGACCGCTGCGGGGGCCGAGGCGGCATCTAAACACTTGGCGCGGGTATATCGAATTGCGAGCGAGGTTGCGGAGGCGCCAGAAGCTGGGTCGGGCGACGAGGATTTGCTCAAGGCCATGCACAAGACGATCCATGATGTGACCATGGGGGTCGAGTCGTTCGGCTTTAATGCTTCGATTGCAAAGCTTTATGCGTTCACCAACACGCTCGCCAAATCCAAGGCCGGTCGCGCGACGAAGGTCGAGGCGACGAAGACCATGGCGCAGCTGATGGCACCCATGACGCCCCATCTGGCCGAAGAGGTCTGGTCGATGCTCGGCGGTGAAGGCCTGATCACGACTGCGCCTTGGCCGAAGGCCGACGAAGCCATGCTGGTCGAGGACACGGTCACCCTGCCGATCCAGATCAACGGCAAGCGACGCTCGGAAATCAGCGTATCCAAGGACGCTTCGAAAGAAGAGGTTGAAGCGATCGCTCTGGCGGACCAAGCTGTGGTCAAGGCGCTGGCCGGTGGTCAGCCCAAGAAGCTGATCGTGGTTCCGGGCCGCATTGTGAATGTCGTCGTTTAAACGCTCAATCATTCTCGTCGCTTGCCTTGCGCTTTCGGGGTGCGGGTACTCCCCCGTATTTGGTCCGGGCGGGTCCGCAGAAGCGCTCCGCGGACAGATCGCCGTAGACGATCCGATTGACGCAGAAGGCTTCGCGTTGGTGCGTCAGCTGGAACGGCGATTGGGTCTTCCGGATGTGCCGACCTATCGGCTCTCGGCGTCCATCGCGATCGACGAGGACGAGCTAGGGATCACGCTGGATCAAACGATCACGCGGTTTAATGTCGTGGGCGAGGTGACCTATACGCTCACTGACGCATCGACTGGCACAGCGATCGCCTCCGGCACGGCGTCCAGCTTCACCAGCTATTCGGCCACGGGGACGACCGTGGCGACGCTTTCGGCGCAACGCGATGCGCGCGAGCGCCTGATGGTGATCCTTGCGGACCAAATCACGGCAGAACTTCTGGCGACCTCCAGCGACTGGCGATGAAGCTAAGCCCGCGCGACGCTCCCTCATACTTCGCCAAGCCGGACCCAAGCCGGGCCGGGATCCTGATTTACGGGGCCGATGCAATGCGGGTGGCACTGCGGCGGCAAGAGGTTATTGCCGCGCTGGTCGGACCAAATGGCGAGGATGAGATGCGCCTGACGCGGCTTGCGGCGGCCGACCTGCGCAAGGATCCGGCGAGCCTCTTGGATGCGCTCAAGGCCCAAGGGTTCTTTCCGGGGCCGCGCGTGGCGCTTGTCGAAGGGGCCACGGATGCTGTGATTGGCCCAATGGAGGCGGCGCTGGGCGAGTGGCAACAGGGCGATGCGGCGCTTGTCGTCACTGCGGGATCCCTGGCGGCGAAGTCGAAACTGCGCAAGCTCTTTGAGGGTCATTCTTCGGCCTATTCCACAGGGATTTACGATGATCCGCCGTCGCGGGGCGAGATTGAAGGCGTCCTCAAGACGGCCGGGATTTCGGATGTCGACCGCGATGGGATGGACGCGATCACGGGGCTTTCGCGGGTCTTGGACCCAGGTGATTTTCGCCAGACGATTGAAAAGATTGCACTTTACACACTGAGATCGGATGGTCCGGTGACGGCGGAGGATGTCGCGGCGATGTCCCCTGCGTCGATCGAAGCGGCATTGGACGACGTGATCCATGCCACCGCAGAGGCGCGCATGAACGACATCGCGCCGCTGTTGCGCCGGTTGCAGGCGCAGGGCGTGGGGGCGGTGACGCTTGCCATCGGTTTGATGCGTCATTTTCGTCAGTTGCATTCGGCGGCGTCTGATCCGGGCGGTGCTGCGTCCGGCGCGGGCAAGTTGCGCCCGCCGGTGTTCGGGCCCCGCCGGGACCGGCTGGTGCGGCAAGCCTCCAACTGGGGGCCTTCACGGCTCGATGAAGCGATTTCGATGATCCTTGGGGCCGACGCGCAGTTGCGGCGCTCCTCTCCGGTACCGGATATGGCGATGATGGAGCGACTCTTGGTGCGTCTTGCGCGGCTGGCTGTGCGCTGACGCGCTTTTCCTTCTCAATTCTCGGGGTTATGTGCGGATCAAAGGAGATGGCACATGGGTGTGATGCTCGAAGGTCAGTACCTGGTCGACGATCCGGGTCCGGACACTAGCCAAGGTGGCGCGTTCAAGCGGGCGGCCTCGAACATTCGTGACTGGATCGAAGAGGGCGGAGAACATCCCCCTGAACCGGGTCGCTATCACCTGTATGCCTCGTGGAATTGTCCCTGGGCGCACCGTGCGCTTTTGGCACGGGTGTTTTTCGATCTGACCGATGCAATCAGCGTGTCATATGCGCGGCCGCGTCGGACGCCGGATGGTTGGGTTTATGATAGCGACGGCGAATATGCCGATCCTGAACTGGGCGTACGGGCCTTGCATGAGGTCTATGCCAGGCAAGATCCGCCGTATTCAGGACGCGTGACGGTGCCGATCCTTTGGGACAAGGTCGCTGGGAAAATCGTCTCGAACGAAAGCGCGGATATCGTGCGGATGTTGGGGCGGTTCGGGACGGGGCATGACCTTTACCCCGAAGCGCTGCGAGAGACGATCGATGCGTGGCATGACCGGATTTATCCCGGCTTCAACAATGGCGTTTACCGCGCCGGATTTGCTCGCACGCAGGAGGCCTACGAGGCCGGAGTGCGGGATGTTTTTGCGACACTTGACGCAATTGAGGACCAGCTTTCCAAGACGCCCTATCTGGCAGGAGACGTCTTTACCGAGGCCGATCTGCGGCTGTTCCCGACGCTGGCGCGGTTTGATGTGGCCTATCACTATGCGTTCAAATGCAACCTCGCCAAGATCTCGGATTATCCGAATCTGTGGACCTACGCGCGCAAGATCTACGCGATGCCCGGGGTCGCTGAGACGGTGCGTTTCGACATCTACAAGCAGGGGTATTTCTCGCCATCCGAGTTGCGCAACCCGCTTGGGATCGTGCCCTTGGGGCCGGTTGTCGACTGGTCACTTTGACCAATGGGCGGCGTGAACGCCTGCCCACATGCCTGTCGCCAGACACCCCGTGATTAGGTAGCCGCCGGTGGGGGCTTCCCAGTCCAGCATTTCACCACAGGCAAATGTTCCGGGGCGGTCCTTGAGCATCAGGTCTTCGTCGAGCGCGTCCCAGGCGATGCCGCCCGCGGTTGAAATCGCTTCGTCGAGGGGGCGCAACCCCTGGTGAGCGATGGGAAGGGCCTTGATCGTCTTGGCCAGTTCCGCAGGTTCCAGCGACGAGGCAAATTCACGCAAAAGCGCTTGTTTTACAGGGGTAAGGCCGAGGCGTTTGCGTAGGCGATTGGACAGGCTTTCGCGGGTCGGATCAGCCATGGCGCGCTGTACGGCTTCGTCGGATTTGTGGGGCAGCAGGTCCAGCGTAAGTGGCGCGCCTTCGCGGACAGCGCGGCCGACCTCGTAGATGCCGCCGCCTTCGAGGCCTCGGGTGGACAGGGCGAATTCACCGCGGCTGTAGCTGCGGCCTGCCCTTAGCAGTGTGGCTTTGACCGGTTCGCCGAAATGGCGGTCCATGTGGGGTGACCATTCAACCGCAATCCCCGCATTTGCCGGGGCGAAGGGTTCGGTGGCAATGCCGTGGCCGCGCAGTGTTTCTGCCCATGCACCATCCGAGCCGAGGCGGGCCCAACTTGCGCCGCCGCAGGCTAGGACGGTGACCTTTGGCGAAAGGGACTTGGGGCCGTCCGGCGTCTCAAACCGCACCGTGGCGTTGTCCCACCCGTTCCAACGCCAGCGGGTGCGGATGTCGATCCCCAATTCCGAAAGTCGCCCGGCCCAGGCGCGCAAAAGGGGGGAGGCTTTCATCGTCTTGGGGAAGACGCGGCCGGTGGAGCCGACGAAGGTGTCCTGTCCCAGACGCTCGGCCCATTGGATGGCGGCATCGGGTCCGAAGCTGTCCACCATATGCGCGATCTGAGGGCAGGCAAAGGCGGCTTTGAACCGCGCGGGGTCTTCGGATTTGGTGATGTTGAGGCCCGATTTCCCGGCCATCAGGAATTTGCGGCCTATCGAAGGTTTGGCTTCCGCGATCACCACGCGACGGTTGCGCATGGCGAGGTTTTCGGCGGCCATCAGTCCCGCCGGCCCCGATCCGATCACCAAAGCGTCGACCGCTTCGACCATGTCCCTGCCCCCTTCGTGACGGGAACGGGCCAGAGGTTCGCGCCAAGGTCAATACCAAGGGGTTAACGCGGCGTGCGATGAATTGCGCAGAACCGCACCAAATCGGCCTGTTTGCCCTTGTTTTGTTGGGATTTGGCACGTCGGTATTACGTCGGTGCAACGTCGGTATTGCGTCGGTGCGCGGATCGGTTTTGGCGGGCAGACTGCTCGCGCTAGGTTACCGACCATGGATGGAGACCCGATTTGCCCGCTTTGTGGCCGCCCCATTCCGCCGGATGCGCGCCAAAGCTTGCACCACCTGACGCCCAAGCTCAGGGGTGGCAAGGGTGGCCCGGTCGTGCGGCTGCATCAGATCTGTCATAACGAGATCCACGCGACGCTGACCGAGACGGAGCTGGCGCGCGAGTTCAACACGGTCGAGGCGCTTGAGACGCATCCCCGGTTGGCGAAGTTCATCGCCTGGGTGGGAAAGCGCCCGCCGGGATTTCATTCGAAGACGCCGGGGAAACGGCGAGCGGGGCGGTAAGTGCCTTGGCCCGGGATCAAGCCAAAGGCGCCGGGCCAGCGCCTGCCCGTCCCCACGGGCTGGCGCTTTGTCACCGTTCGCAAGCGGCTTGGGCGAAAGATGATGCTTCACCAATATGCGCCCAGTCTATGCCGTCAGAAGTGCCACCCCACGGGCAGGTGCTGGACCTAGTCGATCAGCCCGACCCGCCTCCGAATGTCGTCTTCGCGCAGCTTGACCTCTTGGCCGAGGAATTCGTCTGACTCCGGCGTCAGCATCCAGATCAGCGCTTCGGCGGGCCACTCGGGCGGGATATGGACGGACCAGTCGAGCTGGCTGACCGGATTGATGCCGGAGGCCTTGATCTCGCGCTGCATGTCGGTGGCGACCGTGCCCGGAGACAGGGTCAGGAACCGGATGCCCTTGTCCCCGTATTCCTTGTGGCCGCATTGGTTGAGCATGTGGACGCCCGCCTTGGACGCGCAATAGTGGCTCCATGCTTCGACCGGGCCGTGGGCGGCGCCCGAGGAAATGGTCAGGATCGAGCCGGACCCGGCGGCTTCCATGATCGGAAGGGCGGCGCGGATGCCGTAGTAGACGCCCTTGAGGTTGATATCGATGATCTTCCCCCACGCCTCGGGTTCAGATGTCGCGATGTGGGAGATGGGATCGACCAGTCCGGCGTTGTTAATCAGCACATCAAGCCCACCAAAGACCTCGACAGTGGCGGTGACCGTGGCCTGAACCTCGCCAAAGTCTGAGACGTCGCAGGTCAGGGCGATCGCCTTGTCGCCGATATCCGCGGCGATTGCCTCGATGGCGTCTTTGGAGCGCGCAACAAGGGCGACGTTTGCGCCCGCTTTGGCAAAGGCGCGCGCGGCGGCTTCGCCGATACCGCGGCTTGCGCCGGTGATCAGGACGGTTTTTCCGGTCAGGTCGGTCATGGGAGTTCCTTTCGCTGTCGCGCCTCAAGTTCTGTCTAAAACTTCGGAATGCAAGACTTGACGCGTCTCGATTGGTAGCGGAGTCTGCGCGCGTCTGCCCCAATTGAAAGATTTCCATGATGTATTCGCGTATTCTTCTCGGCCTTGGCGTCAGCGCTTTGGCATTGCCCGCCCTCGCCGATGTGACGCCGTCCGATGTCTGGACGCTTCAACAGAAGGTGTTTGTCGACAGCGGCCTTGATATCGCCGTCGGCAGTCAGTCGAACACAGCGCGGGCGTTGACGCTGAATGATGTGACCGTTGGCAGCACGTTTGACGATGATCTTGGCGGGTCGTTCACGTTCTCGGCCGCCCTTGATCAGATCGTCTACAGCGCCAATGGCGATGGGACGGTGTCCGTTGCGCTGCCTGAGACAATTGTCGCGACCTTTTCGGGCGATGGTCCGGATGGGGAAGGCAGCGGGACGTTTCGCGTTGATCTGACGGATCGTGTCGCCGTTGTTGCGGGCGATCCTGACGATTTCACCGCGACCTGGAGCATCGGCATGATGCGCGGGACGCTTGGCGATGTGATGGCCGATGGCGAAGATCTGGACGTCAATGCCAGCTTCGTGATGTCGGGGGGATCGGGGACGAACCGGTTGATCGACGGAGAATTTGTGCGCCAGATTTCAAACACGCTGGCACAAAGCCTGTCGTTTGCCGTGGATGCCACCGCACCGCCGTCCGAGCCGGAAGATGGCGCGTTCAAAATCGCCTATGACCTTGAGAACCTGTCATTCCAGTTTGATGGTGTCGCCTTTGACGGAAACTCCGATGTGCCGTTTGGACAGCTTTTGTCCGAGGGCGTCACTCTGGCGCTGGCGGGTACCTATCGCGGGATGTCGTTTAGCGCGGAAGCGCAGGAAAATGACATTCCCGTATTCGCCATGGATGGCTCGGCGACCAGCGGTGGCGTTGACTTCACAATGGACGAAGACGGGCTGTCCTATGGCGGCAATGCCAATGGCGTTCAGGCCACCATTCGCAGCCAAGATATCCCGCTTCCGCAGGTGGATCTTGCCTATGAGACCGCCGAGTTTGCTCTTCAGATGCCGCTGATCCCGTCCGATCAAGCGCAGGAATTTGGACTTCGCTTGCGTCTGGGGGACCTGACGGTGAACGACATGATCTGGGCGATGGTCGACCCGATGCAGCAATTGCCGCGGGATCCTGCGACGCTGGAGATCGACATCTCGGGCACCGGTGATCTGGCTGTCGACCTGACGGATCCGGATGCGATGGGCCCGGGTCAAATGCCGGGGCAAGTGGACACGCTTGCGATCAATGCGCTGGAGTTGGCGATTGCAGGGGCGCGCCTGACGGGGTCGGGCGCGTTCAATATGGACAATTCGGGTGTTGGGCCGTTTGCACCTGCGCCGACGCCGGTGGGATCGGTGGACATGATGCTGGTCGGGGGCAATAGGTTGCTCGACAAGCTGATTGCGATGGGGCTTTTGCCTGAAGATCAGGCGATGGGCTTTCGCATGATGCTGGGCCTTTTTGCGCGCCCGGGGCAGGGTGAGGATACACTCGTCTCGACCATCGAGGTCACGGCAGAAGGCGCTGTGCTGGCGAACGGACAGCGCATTCGCTGATATCTGACATTGCCTTACAAAGAACCCCGGCGGGCCAAGCGGTTTGCCGGGGTTGCAGCGTGGGGGTTGGCGTCCTAGGTCCAACTCCAACCAGCCATTCAATTCGGACGCCCCATGCCCAATCCAAAGTTCTCTGAAATTGCCGAAACCCTTCTGGAGGCAGCCGCCAAGGCGGGCGCCGGGGAAGCGGATGTCGTCATCTTCGATGGTGTGACGCAATCCATCGATGTGCGCGGCGGCGCTTTGGAGCGGGCCGAACGGGCCGAAGGGATCGACATCGGGTTGCGGGTCATTCTAGGCCAGAAGCAGGCCACGGTAGCCAGCTCTGACGGTGCGCCTGATGCACTGGTGACGATGGCCGAGCGTGCTGTGGCCATGGCCAAGGAAGCGCCCGATGATCCGCATGTTGGTCTGGCCAATTCGGATCAGCTTGCACGTGATGTGTCCGTTGAGGCGTTGGAGCTCTTTGATCCTTCGGACGAGCCGAGCCCTGCGGACCTGCAAGAAGACGCGCGCCGTGCCGAGGCGGCGGCCTTGGCTGTGGACGGTGTTTCGACGATGGATGGATCGTCGGCCAGCTATTCCAGCCGGTCGGCGTATCTGGCGGCGAGCAATGGGTTTTCGGGTGGGTTCACGCAGACGACCCGCGCTGTTTCGGCCGTTGCGATTTCGGGCGAAGGCACGGGGATGGAGCGCGACTATGCGTTCGATTTTCGGGTGTTTCAGGGGGATCTAGATGCGCCCGAAGACATCGGGCGGCTGGCCGGAGAGCGTGCCGTGGCGCGCGCCGGAGCGAAGAAGCCACCGACAGGTGCGTATCCGGTAGTATATGACGAGCGGGTGTCGTCGTCGCTGATCGGGCACCTGCTGGCGGCGATCAATGGTGGATCTGTGGCGCGCGGTGCGTCGTGGTTGCGCGATGCTATGGGTGAGGCGGTTTTCCCGTCGGGCCTGTCGGTGATCGAGGATCCGCTTCTGGCGCGCCGGTCGGGATCGCGTCCCTTTGATGCCGAAGGGCTGGCGACGTCGCGCCGGGCTCTGGTCGAGGATGGCGTGTTGCAGTCCTGGGTCCTTGATCTGGCCACGGCACGCAAACTGGGGCTGGAGAGCACTGGGAATGCCGTGCGCGGCACGTCCGGTCCGCCGAGCCCGAGCGTGACGAACATCTCGCTGACCGAAGGCGCGCAGGATCGTGCCGGGTTGTTGGCGGATATGGGAACGGGCCTGTTGATCACGTCGATGATTGGCTCATCGATCAACCCCACGACTGGGGATTACTCGCGCGGCGCGTCCGGGTACTGGGTCGAGAATGGCGAGATCACTTATCCGGTCAATGAATGCACCGTGGCGGGCAATTTGCGCGACATGTTGATGACCATGCGCCCGGCCAATGATGCGCGCCACCATATGGCGCGGGCTGTTCCGTCCGTTCTGATCGAAGGACTGACGATTGCCGGAGCGTGACCTCGACCTTCTGATCGGGGCGGCTGAAGCAGCGGGCGCGGTGGCCAAAGGGTTCTGGCGCAAGGATCCAAAATTCTGGGAAAAGGCGCCCGGCGACCCGGTGGGTGAGGCGGATCTGGCGGCGAATACGGTGCTGCGCGAACGCCTTTGTGCGGCACGGCCCGACTATGGCTGGATGTCCGAAGAAGACGAGGACACGCCAGAGCGACGCGCGTCCGACAAGGTGTTCATCGTTGATCCGATTGATGGCACGAAGAGTTTTTTGAAGGGCGAAGAAAACTGGGGCGTTGCGGCGGCGGTTGTCGAAAAGGGTGTGGTGACGGCGGGTGTCTTCGTGATGCCAGCCAAGCGCGTGACCTATGCCGCTGCGCTGGGCGAAGGCGTGACCAAGAACGGTGTTCCGATAGCCATACGCCCGCCAGCCGCGATCCCGGATGTTCTGACCGCAAAAGCGTCGTTTCGCTCTGAGCATTGGACCGGGCCCGTTCCGGAAATGGAACGCGCGTTCCGCCCATCATTGGTCTATCGCTTTGCGCTTGTTGCGGAGGGGCGTTTTGACATGACGCTTACCCTGCGCGGGGCGTGGGAATGGGACATTGCCGCCGGTGCGATCCTTGTGTCCGAAGCAGGCGGCAAGGCGGTTGATCGATATGGTGCGGCGCTGGTGTTCAACTCGCTTGAGCGGCGGGTTGATGGCGCTGTTGCGGCATCGGTCGATCTGGTTGATGCCACAGTGGCGCGTTTGTCGGGCGCTTGACGCCTAGGCGCGATCAGATACGCTTTGCGGCAAAGGGAACTGGCAAGGATTTGTGGGATGACTCAGCGGCTTCATCTGGTGTTCGGGGGCGAACTGGTCGATCCGACCAAGAACGTGTTTAAGGACGTTGATGACATCCATGTGGTCGGGATTTTTCCCGACTATGCCTCGGCCTATAATGCGTGGAAAAGTGAGGCGCAGAAGACAGTCGATAACGCCCATATGCGCTATTACATCGCCCATCTGCACCGGTTGCGTGACGAGGAAACGGCCGCTTCTTCGACCGAGGAAATCGGCCCCTGATCGATGGCACGCGGTGCGGCCCTGTCGCTCTACATGATCGCGGCGGCGCGCCCGCGCGGCGATGTGATCGCACCGGCAAAACGGCCAGCGCGGCCCAACGGGCGCATCTTCTGGTGTCATCTGGCGGATCCCGAAGACATCGGGGCTGCCGCTGAACTGGCCTACCAGATGCAGGTGGCCGATTTTCCCGATCTCGCCCTGCTGGTGACGTCTGCCGAACCCATCACGCCCATGCCCGGGATCATCGAGCCGTATATCGAGGTCGTTGCGGAGGAAAACACCGGCGCGATTGACCGGTTTCTTGCCCACTGGAAGCCCGATTTGGCAGCCTTTATCGGGACAGATTTGCGCCCCGCGCTGATCGTGCGCGCTGATGAGCGGGGTGTGCCTTTGTTGCTTCTCAATGCGCGCGCGCCGGGCCGTGTCCTTCCGGGGATTACGGGGGCGGTCTTGTCTCGGTTTCGCCAGATCATGGCGCTCGGCCCTAAGGACGCGCTGGAGTTGCGACGGCTGGCAGGGCGCGACACGGCCATTCAAGTGACCGAGCGCTTGGTCGAGGGTGCCTCACCGCTTCCTTGCGATGATGTGTTGCTGTCGCAGGTTGCTTCTGCGCTGGGCGGGCGCCCGGTGTGGCTGGCCGCCAATCTGGATGTGTCGGAGTTTCAGGCTTTCGAGCATGGCTATTGGAAGGCCTCGGCTTTGGCCCACAGGCTGTTGGCGATTGTCAGCCCGGCGGAAGGCGCACCTGTTGATGCGCTGGTCGAGCGGCTGACGAATTCTGGCCTACGGGTCACGCGCCATTCCACGGATGGTCTGCCGGACGCCAACAGTCAGGTGTTCGTGGCGGATCGCGGCAAGGATGACGGGATCTGGTATCGTCTGGCGGCGGTGAGTTTTCTGGGCACATCCCTGAGCATGCCCGGGGGTGGGACGAACCCGATGGCGGCAGCGGCGCTGGGCTCGGCCATTCTGCACGGTCCGCATGTTGAAAAGCACCGGCGGCGCTATGACCGACTGGCGCGCGCGGGGGCGACGCGCATGGTGATCAACGGCGAAAGCCTAGGGGTTGCGGTGGGCAGCCTGATGAACCCCGACCGTGCAGCCGCGATGGCGCACGCGGCATGGTCGGCAACCTCTGACAGCGCGTCGGTTGCGGACCGGCTGGTCGAGACGATGACTGAGATTTTGGACGAGGCGTCCTGATGCGCCCCCCCGCCTTCTGGTACCGCCGCGCAAGCTGGCAATCGGTGCTTTTGTTCCCGCTGGGCGCTTTGGCCGCCTCTGCGACGGCGCGCCGGGTGGCCAAAGACCCCGAGGTGCGCCCCGGTGTGCCGGTCGTGTGTGTGGGAAACATCAACCTTGGTGGCACCGGCAAGACGCCCACGGTGATCGCATTGATCGAAGCGTTGAGCGGTCAGAGTATGGCCGCCCATGTCGTTTCGCGTGGGTATGGCGGGTCGCTGGAAGGGCCGGTTCAGGTCGATCCGGCCAAGCATACGGCTGACGAGGTTGGGGACGAACCCTTGCTTTTGGCGGCCTTCGCGCCGGTCTGGATCGCCAAGGATCGCGCGGCAGGAGCGCGCGCGGCAGAGGCGGCCGGAGCGCAGTGCATTGTACTGGATGATGGGTTTCAGAACCCGAGTGTTGCCAAGGACCTGAATCTTGTCGTGGTGGATGCGGGCGTTGGGTTCGGGAATGGGCGCGTCGTGCCTGCCGGGCCGCTTCGGGAGTGGCCGGAAATGGGTTTGGCGCGCGCGGATGCGGTGGTGCTGATCGGGTCAGACGCCGAGCAGGACGCGTTTGTCGAGCGCTGGTCGCGCCAATTGCGGGACCTGCCGGTCCTGCGCGCGCGGCTGGAACCGGTGATGACTGGCATGGACTGGTCGGCTGTTAGGGCCGTGGCTTTTGCCGGGATCGGGCGGCCCGAAAAGTTCTTTGCGACGCTTGAAGGGCTTGGGGCCAAGATCGTGGCGCGGCATGCGCTGGACGACCATCAGGCGATCCCGCCAGCGTTACTGGAGCGTCTGCGCGCCGAGGCCCGAGACCTTGGCGCGCAATTGGTGACGACCGAGAAGGACTTGATGCGGCTGCCCCCGAAGGCGCAGCGCGAGGTTATGACCGTGATGGTCCGCTTGGCGTTTGCAGACCCGGCGGGCCTGAAAGCGCTACTCAGCCCTCAAGCTCTCCGTCGATGATGCGGCGGAACTCGGCGATGCTCATGTTCGAGTACATGCGACCGTTGATGACGAAACTCGGGGTCGAGTTGACGTTGTCGGCGCGCGCGTTGGCTTCGAACACGGCGTTCAGGGCTTCGGCTTTTTCGTTGTCCTGAAGGCAAGCATCCAGTTGCGCGTCGGTCAGGCCGGCGGTGCGTCCGATACGGCGCAAGTTGTCGGCGATTTCAGCACCGTTGGCGCCGCGCACCCAGTTGGGGTGATCCTGATAGATCAGGTCCGAAATGCCGAAATAGCGCTCGGGTCCGCCGCAACGTGCGACCATGCCTGCCCAGAGTCCGGGCAGGTCGAAATAGACTTCGCGATAGATGAAGTTGATTTTCCCGGTGTCGATGTATTCGGCCTTCAGATCCTGAAATGCGCCCTTGTGGAAGTCGCGGCAGTACGGGCAGGTGAAGGAGGCATACTCGATCACTGTGACGGGCGCGTCGGGGTTGCCAAGGGTCATCTCGACGATGCCGGAGGTGTCGATATCACTATCGACATCGGCCGGTGCGGTGATCTGGGTCGATCCCGGACCCTGATTTTGGGTGAAATAGTAAAACGCTCCTCCACCGATAACAATCACGGCAGCCAGGGCGATCAGAATATTGCGGTTCATGTTTGTCCGTCCAGATCTTTGGATTTGCTATATACACTACGGCCCAGCGTTTCCAAGGCGCGTCGCAGGTCGGGGTCGTTGACCTCGGCCATTTGCCGGGCGGCTTCAGGGGGTGGGGGCACGGCTCGTTTCGTGGGTGCCTCGTAGGAAGCCTTGGGCTCAGTGAAGCCTGTTGGCACGGTTTGGGTGATGCGGATTTTGCCGACTGCCGCATAGCCATAGATCGCGTTGACGCGGGTGCGGATGGCTTCTTTTTGCATTTCGAGCATCGGGGCACGGGCACCGGTCGTACATACGGTCAGCGTTGCCCCCAATCCAGCCCGGCCATAGCGCATGTCGACGGGTTCACACACCCGAGCGATGTCTTCGCCCACCACATCGGCCCAATGGGTCAGAACGCGCGTCACGGAAAACCCGCGGGTTTCCGCGCCTTTGCGGATACGGGTTTCGATATGTGCTGCGGCGGTCTTGAAACCGCGTCTTGGCCCCGGGCTCATGGTCCACTATGTCCGTGCATTGGCGTGGCGTCAGTCTACGCGATGTCGCTAGCAGTTGAAAGCACATGAGACACCTAACGAATGCGTGAAAAACGGCTCTCGCAGGAATTGCTGGAATGGTACGACCGACACGCGCGCGCGATGCCGTGGCGGGTGCCGCCGGCACGTTCGAAAGCCGGGGTGCGCCCGGATCCGTATCACATCTGGATGTCCGAGGTGATGCTGCAGCAGACGACGGTCGCAGCCGTGAAGACCTATTTCGAGTCGTTCACGTCGCGTTGGCCCACGGTGCAGGATCTGGCGGGGGCGCAGGACAGCGACGTGATGGCGGCCTGGGCGGGGCTTGGATACTATGCGCGGGCACGTAACCTGTTGAAATGCGCAAGAATTGTTGCCGACACCCATGGTGGGAAGTTCCCCGGGACATATGACGAGTTGATCGAACTGCCGGGCATCGGACCCTATACCGCAGCCGCCATTTCCGCGATTGCGTTTGGTCAGGCGTCCACGGTCGTCGATGGCAATGTCGAACGCGTCATGGTGCGCTTGCGCGCTGTCGATCGCCCGATCCGCGAGGTCAAAGACATCATTCACGCCCATGCCGCAGCGCTGACGCCCGATGCTCGTGCGGGGGATTATGCGCAAGGCGTGATGGATCTGGGTGCGACGATTTGTACGCCGAAATCCCCGGCCTGCGGCATTTGTCCTTGGCGTGAACCCTGTGCAGCGCGCGCGGCGGGGATCGCGGCGGAGTTGCCGGTCAAAGCGCCCAAGGCGGTCAAGCCGACGCGGCGTGGGACGGCATTTGTTGCACGGCGTGCGGATGGGGCGTGGTTGCTGGAACAAAGGCCCGGAAAAGGGCTTCTTGGCGGGATGCTGGGGTGGCCCGGGTCAGGCTGGGCCGAGGTTGCGCCGGAGACCGAGCCGCCGATCGACGGGCAGTGGGAACCGGTGGGCGCCGAAGTGCGCCACACGTTCACACATTTCCACCTGGTGCTGGATGTGATGGTCGCGCAGGCCCCGCTTGAGACAGATCCCGGTCCAGGTCGTTTCTGGAGCGCGCAGGATTTTGAGCGGACCGATCTTCCTACGGTGATGCGCAAGGCCTATGACCTTGCGGCACGGCATCCTCTCTTTCATTGAATCCTCAGATTCGCGTCGTTTACCATGGCGCTTATGACGCGAACCCTGTTTCATGCGGCCCCATTCTGGATGTCCCTTACCGTGCCAGTGCTGGTCTGGATTGGCGCGATCTGGGGGGGCGTCTGGGTTTTGGCGGCGCTGATCTGGGTCTGGTATGTCTTTATCTTCATCGATCTGATGATCGGTGCGGAGACCGCGAACTCGGACCCTGAAACGCCCGTTGGCGACATCTTCTGGCACCGCGCGATCACGCTGATCTGGCCCCCGGCTCAGGCGGTCACACTGTTTGGCGTCCTGTGGTACACGACGCGCGCTTCGCATCTTGGCACGTTCGAATTGATCGGGCTTTTTGCGAGCGTGGGTATCATGAGCGGCGCGATCGGCATCGTTTATGCCCATGAGTTGATGCACCAGCCCAGTCGGCTTGAGCGTTGGCTTGGCGATCTGCAGATGACGATGGTGCTCTATGGTCATTACCGGTCCGAGCATCTGTTGGTGCATCACGTGCATGTGGCAACGCCGCGCGACACGGTTTCGGCGCGCTATGGCGAAGGATTCCACCGGTTTTTCTGGCGCGTGTTGCCGGGGTCGTTCCGGTCCGCGATCGAGGCTGAGGCGGCCAAACTGGCGCGCAAGAACCTTTCCCCTTGGCACAAGAGCAATCCATTTTGGCGCTACGCTGGGTTGCAGGTGATGTGGCTGGCTCTGGCGGTGCTGATCGGGGGCTGGCCGGGCGTTCTGCTCTTTGCCTTTCAAGCCCTTGTGGCGATCTTCCAGTTGGAGTTGATCAACTACATCGAGCACTACGGTCTGACCCGGCAGAAACTTCCGAATGGGAAGTATGAACCGGTGCGGCCACACCATTCGTGGGACGTGTCACGCTGGGCCTCGAACCGGCTCCTGATCAACGTGCAGCGCCACTCGGACCACCATGCCAAGCCAAGCCGTCGCTTTCCGCTTTTGCAGGCGGGAACGGCAGAAACCGGTCCATTGCTTCCCTATGGCTATCAAACAATGACGCTGATCGCGCTGGTACCGCCCTTGTGGCGGCGGATCATGCATCCACGCATCAAAGACTGGCGAGCGCGGTTTTATCCGACCTAAGGGTGTGCTCGGAGACCACGTTTTTTCCGTTTCGCAAGTGCCGCTGCGCGAGTTGCAGTTGCTCGCGGCCCTCGGGGATCAGACGCGCTTGGTTGGCGGGCAGGTTGGGAAAGAGCGCCTCTATCTCGACCCGTTGCTCGGGCGGCAGGCTTGCCAGTCCCAATGGGCCCGGGAAGAAGCTTTCGGTGGGCGTGTTTTCGGCGAAGATGATTTCGTGGCGGCCCATGACGAGGTGGAAGTAGGATAAAGCGTTCAGGCTGTTGTCGACGCTTATGCCGGGTAGGCCGACGAGTTTCTTGGCCGACACCAGAACCTCTGAAATACCGAACATGCGCTCCACGATCGGTGAATTCGCGACGATCCTGTGCTGAGGCGACACCCGCAGGTCGCGCGAGGGCAGGTTGCGGCCCAAGGCGCCCTTCGCGATCACGACTGGTCGCAGGTTCGCTTTGTTGTGCAAAGCAGTGCTCGGAATCTGTGTGCCAAGTATTCCGCGAAGCGGTTGTGGCCCGTGGTCCAAGGTTTGGATCAGATCGCCTGCCACCAGGGTTTCCACAGGGCGCGGACCAGAGGCCGTTTCAATCAGCGTGCCCGTAGCAAAGCAGGCGACATAGTCCTCGAAGGCGTTGTCTTGCTTGTGCGACGTCCGTTCGACATCAAACGAATAGGTTTCGCCGCCTTCCAGCGGGACGGTGGAGATCAAACCATCCACCGCGCCTTGTTGGTAGCCATTTCCACCCAGGTGAAAGCTGGTCACCTTGTGCTCGGTGTCCGAGTTGATTAGGTCGTACGCCGTGCTGATCGTGGTGCCCGCGGCATAGCTTTCGCCATCAATGTCCACGCTTTCCGTTAGCGTTTGAGAACCGTCGACCTCGTCGAAGATGAGGTCGTTGTCGGAGATTTCAATCAGTGTTGGCTTTGCACCTTCGACGAGGGTTAGCTCGAACGTGCCACTTCCCGCGGCCGCTGCCCCGGATTCCGCGGGAAGTCCTCCTACAAAATCTTCCGGGCTGTAAACATAAAGGAACGGCATAGCGACAGGTCCAATGGCGATCGGCCCGGACATCTGCGCTTGTTTTCCTTGAGATATGATAAAAAATGCCCCGCCGCGGGTGGGACCGGGCGGGGCAGTTCGTGCTGTGGTCTGGCCACAGGCACGGGCGGTAAACTGTTTAATTCATCTCGGAACGGATCTGTTGGCGCAGCACGTCGATGGGGATGCGTTTTCCCTCTTTTTCGAAGTGCCAGTAGGTCCAACCGTTGCAAGAGGGCGCGTTTTCCAGTGCGGCGCCGACCTGGTGGATCGAGCCTTTGACATCATCTGCTATCAGGCTGCCGTCGGCGCGGACCTTGGCGCGCTGGCCGCGTGTGTTCACGAGGCTCTCGCCCGGGCGCAGCATGCCGCGTTCGACCACCTGGCCGAAGGGCACGCGCGGGGCGTTGCGCTTGCTTTCGGTCACGGCCAGTGCGGCGCGGTCAAATTTGCGGATGTCCTTGAGGCGGCGTTCAGCGACGTCGCGGTACTTGGCGTCCTGTTCGATGCCGATGAAGTTACGGCCCAGCATTTTGGCGACGGCTCCGGTCGTGCCGGTTCCAAAGAAGGGGTCGAGCACCACGTCGCCAGGGTTCGTCGTTGCGACCAGCACGCGGTGGAGGAGCGATTGGGGTTTTTGCGTCGGGTGCGCCTTGTCGCCCTTGTCGTCCTTCAGCCGCTCATGCCCCGAACAGATCGGCAGCACCCAATCCGAGCGCATCTGGATGCCTTCGTTCAGCGTCTTGAGCGCCTCGTAGTTGAAGGTGTATTTTGCGCCTTCCGAGCGCGAGGCCCAGATCAGGGTTTCATGGGCGTTGGTTAGGCGTTTGCCGCGGAAATTCGGCATCGGGTTGGATTTGCGCCAGACCACGTCGTTGAGCACCCAGAAGCCAAGGTCCTGGATCGCCGCGCCGACGCGGAAGATGTTGTGGTAGGATCCGATCACCCATATCGCGCCGTCGGGCTTAAGGATGCGGCGGGCTTCTTTCAGCCAGGCACGCGTGAATTTGTCATAGGCGGCAAACGAGCTGAACTGGTCCCAGTCGTCATCCACGGCGTCGACAAGGCTGTTGTCGGGGCGGTGAAGCGTCGATTTCAGCTGCAGGTTATAGGGCGGATCGGCGAAAATCAGGTCCACGCAGGCGTCCGGAAGGTTCGCCATGGCGGTGATGCAATCACCCGCAATAATACTGTTGAGCGGCAGCGCGGTGGCTGCCTCTTTGGTCGGTTGACCCATGATTTTTCTGCCTCATGCACCCGGTTTGTGGTGTGCGTTCTTGTTGGGCAAAAGATGAGTCATCCCGGATTCCCGGTCAAATTCTTTTTTGAATCAGGTGGTTACGATTTTCGCTTGTCACAAGATATTGTGGACGGTCTTGAACGACCGTCTATGGTGTGGGGTCGCACCGTGGCTTTCGAGTCGCGCTCGGTGTTCAGCCGTCGGGTAGCCCATGTTGCGCTCCCACCCGTAGCCGGGATGCTGTTGCGCCAAATCCACCATGATTTTGTCCCGCGCGACCTTGGCCACGATCGAAGCGGCGGCAATTGAAAGCGAGCGGGCGTCGCCCTTGATCAGGCAATGGGCGGGGATGCGGATGTCGCGGGGCAGCATGTTGCCGTCGATAAGAGCCGTATCAGCCGCCGGTTCCAGGGCGTGGAGCGCACGCATCATGGCTAGGTGGGCGGCGCGTAAAATGTTGATCTGGTCGATCTCTTCAACGCTGGCCGAGCCAATTGCGACCGTGGCGGTTTGGTTGATTTCTTCTGCGATCATCTCTCGTTTGCGTGGTGACAACTTTTTGCTGTCGTTCAGGCCATCGGGAATACGCGCTGGATCTAGGATTACGGCGGCGGCCATGACGGGACCGGCCAAAGGCCCCCGGCCCACTTCGTCGACCCCGGCAATGCGCGTCGCACCGCGTGTCATCAGTCGATCTTCGAAGGTAAAGTCGGGGCCCGTCATGCCCAAGGCGTACCACCATGAAAATGGGCGACAAGTCTTTCGACCTGCCGCCCACTACTCGTTACCCTTCTTGCCCACTACTTCGGGTCACTCGTGACCACTCGTTAAGCCCCCACTCGTTAATTGGGTGGGTCGGAGCGGGGACACTCCGACCCTCCGCCGCCGAGGGAGATGTGCGATAAACTCTGCGACGGAATTCGGTTGCGCTTAGTCGTTGGATGCGAAGCGCTGGTAATGACGTCCCTGGTGCACCTTCCAACCATCGCGGCGCAGGCAGTGCGTGGCATAGGCCGGACGCAGGCGGTTATTTGCGACGCGCACGTTGACGCGGCATTCCGGCGGCAGGAAGTTCGAGAAGCTGTAGTTGTTGTTCAGGCAGCGGGCGCCATAGACGGTGCGCAACCCGCGATTGGTCTGAACCGTGCGGACGCAGCGCTCGGGAAGCGCGCGGCGCTTTGCAGCGTTTGTCGAGGACCAGTTCGGTGCGTTCGTCACCGTGCCATAGACGGGTCGGTTGTTATGATTGTACGTCCGGTTGTTGTTGCTTGAGACTGCTGGTTTGTCGTTCGTATTGCGCTCAATCGCGCCTGCAATCAGGGCCAGCGCGGCAATACCAGCGATGACCTTTGCGGCGTCATTGTCGGCACGTGCGGGTGCCGCAGTTGTTCCAAGAGCAAGGGCACCGGCCAGAACGGGCACCAGGAGAGTTTTTGTCGTGAACGCTTTCAACATCGGGCAGTCCTTTTCATTCGTTACGCGGGTCCGGGGCGGGCTTGGGCGGTTGTCTTGACTGCAGCGCCGGACTGGATGAGCCGAACTTGGGGCGATGGGCCTTGGTCAAACAATATCGGCGCCGGGTTATGCGATAGCGACGGGCGAAAGGGCGATTGTTATTGAATATCAAGCGCGCTGGACGCATGTTCACGGCATGCGAGTACACCTGATTACATTGACATTTCTTGGACTTCTTGCGGCAGCGCCAGCGGCCCATGCTGCGTGCTATGCCGACTACAAGGCCAAGCGCGGAAACCCCGTTCAGTTCGACTATGGGATCGTCCAGCTGTCGGACGCGGCCTGTTCCAACCGCGGTCGTGCTGAGCAAGAGGTCGCTCAGAAGATATCGCGCGACGGCTGGCAACTTCTGAATGTTGTGTCCATATTCGGCGAAGATGAACTGGACGCAAAGAAAGCCCAGGCCGGAGGGTAACGCCACCGCCTCTGACAGCCGCGCCGCTGGCGCGCGTGCGGTCACCCTTGGCGTCGTAGCAATCGTCGTGATCCTAGCGGGCGCGGCGGTTTTTCTTTTTCTGACACTGCCGGACGCGAACGCGTTCAATGCCCGCGTTGAGCGGATCTTTATCGAAAACGACAATCTGACCAGCCAGGCCGAGATCAAGCTGTTGGAGATTCTGGCCCAGTCGGGCACGGCGTTTTCCGAAGTTTTGGCCAGCTACCGGATGGTGATATTTGTCCTGCTTCTGTTTGCGACCGGTCTTCTGATCGCGTCGCTCTTCTTCCTCGTGACCATCGTTGTGCAAAATCGCCGGATGGGCGAAATCGAGCGGCAAGGCATTCAAGTGTCGTCCATGGCCATCGAGCGGAGCCAGAACATCGTCACGCTCAATGACATGGATTTCAAGCTTACAGACGCGGCCATGGAGACGTTGTCGGTTCTGGCCGAGGCGCGTCTCGATGGAGATATCCTGACCGGGGCCGAGTTGGAGGCTGTCGTATCGGGGCGCAATGCCGCGGATTGCGACGAGGCCGCCGGCGCCACGCGGATCAAACGGCTGCGCGATGCCTTGGGAAACCAGATGGTGGCCGAGTTGCTGGTCAAAACGGTAGCGCGGCAGGGTTATATGCTGGATATCGATAAGTCGGTTATTCGGATCCGTTGAGGTATTGGGGATACTGGCACGACGCGGTGGTTGCGTATTTGCCGTAAATGTGGACAAGGCGATGCCTTCCCAATGTCGTATGGCGACAACTTTGCCCAACAGCCGCGGCTCGGATTGAACCGCACAGGTTCGGCGACGGTCAAGCGGGGCGAGTCGCTTTGCATATGCGAGCGGGTGCCAATTGAACTCGGAAAGATTTTTTTGAGCCCGGCTCCTTGCCCTTTTGGCGGGCTGCACCGGGAAACAAAACTGTCGTCTGATCTACCGTTGTTGGAAGTATCGAGGTTGCTTGCGAGGTTCAGACACCAGCACCTGTTTGGAATTTCTTTGGCTGGCGCCAAGCGTATGCGAGTAAAATCCTAGATGTTGCGACATCCGGGCCATCATGAATATGACGACGCGGTTTAATCTATTGTGGCACCCTCTTACCAAAACTCGGAGGATTTCAGTGTCCAAGATGTCATTTATGGCAACAAGCCGAGAGATTCGTTTCCGCCATATTCGATGCTTCGTCGCGGTGGTGCGCAAACGGAGTTTCGTGCTTGCAGCCGATGAACTCGGCCTCACTCAATCCGCTCTAAGCAGAAGTATTCGCGAACTGGAACAGATTTTAGAGTGCCAGGTGTTTGACCGGTCTCCGCGCGGCGCGCAACTGATCACGCAAGGCAGAGATTTCTTCTACGCGGCCGAGAATAGCGTTCTTCAGATTTGGCAGGGCACGAACGTAGTCGGTGGTAATTTTGGTCTGAATGAAACAGTTCGGATCGGTGCGCTTCCAAACGTCTGCTCTTAGTTTCTCCCGCATGTCGTTCAGGCTTTCACGGCGGATCTACCGGACGTTCGCGTTAAGTTTGCCCCTGGTATCAACGCAGAGCTTCTTGGTCAGCTCAAGCGGGGTGAAACGGACTTCGTGCTTGGGCGACTCTTCGGGAGTGAAGACATGAGAGGGCTGAACTTTGAGGCAGTATATGACGATGCGCTCGTCTTCGTCGTTCGCGAAGGGCATCAGTTACCTAGTAAACCACCCAAGATCGATGCCGTTTTGAAATTCCCAGTAGTCGTTCCGACGAAGGGCACTATTCCCCGCCAGGAACTTGACTGCTACTTGTCCGGACGCGGTGTCTCACATTTAGGAAACGCGATCGAGACGAAATCGTCGGATCTGCGGCGCGCCTATTTGAGCATATCTGATGCTGTGGCCGTTGCCCCTAAAGGCGTTTTTTGAGCGAGAGATCGAGTCAGGCCAATTTGATCAGTTGGACTTCGGCGCGGTCGGTTCGAGCGGGCCGGTTGGTCTGACCATCAAACCTAACACGCAGCATTCGCCAGCGGCCGAAAAATTTTTGACCGTGGTTCGACGCTACCAAATACCGAAATTGGCATGTCAAATACTTCAATACAAATTTTTATCGCCCGAGATGGTATGACACTTTCCCGTGGTTGCACGAGCTTCGGCAGGAAAGACGAAATGAATTTCAGAACAGCTTTGGCAGCTTTGGCAATCAGCGCGACAGCATAGTTGGCCAACGCCCAATCGCTAAGCCTCGAGGGGGGCGGTGCTGCTTCGTTCACGGGCATCGAACCACAAACCTCCGCGCAATTCGCTGCCGAAGAAGGCATCAGCCTTCAAGTGGTGCTGGGTCAGACGTCGACCCATGCTGCGCTGAAACTGGCGGCTGGTCGTATCGACATAGCCGTTGTGCCACCGGATGCCTATCGAGCGATGAGCAATGGCGTTGGCCCGTCCTTCGAGCAAGGCGATCAAGCCAAGCGGTTGGCGCTGAACATTCGCGCGCTGTTCGCGTTCTCAGCGGGTACATTCCATGCCGTGACATGGGCCGACAGCGGGATCGAAGACTGGGAGGATCTTGAAGGCAAGCGTATCTAGATTGGGCCGCCAGCGGGTGCTGCAAGCGCTCAAATCCAGCCCATGGTCGAACTTGGCTCGGGCGGGCTGAAAGCGGGCGATGACTACGAGGGTGTTCGCGCGCCATGGGGGCTGCGCAACAGTCCTTCCAGGACAGGCAGTTCGACGTCTACGTCGGCTCAATCGCGGTCGGTAGTCAGGCACTGAACGAGCTGAGCTTGCAGCGGAAGATCAGGGTTCTTGGCGTTTCGGACGAGCTGCTTGCTTCGGAAGCTTGGGGCAATTTCCTTGTGAGTGCGGTCCAGTTTGGATCCGTAGTTGGTGCTGGGACCTATTCGGGTCAGGCCAACTGTGACGCAGACCTCGTCTCCACCGCCTCGGCGATGAAGAAAGCCAACGCGCTGATGCGCTCGATTGATGCGAGCAAGCCGTTTGCCGGTATGAACGCCACGCTCCTCCCCGGCGCGCTGCGCTACCATGACGAGGTTGGTATCGACGTGCCCGCAGATCTGCGCGGCTGACGACCCCACCTTGCGCCGCCTGAGGTCGGGCGGCGCGTCCACATCCAGAACACTGCGACCAGGGAGGAGGCCACCATGGTACCTGACGCAACCGGTTTTACCCGTATCACGGCAACCTCAGTCTTTGTCATCGGCTTGATCATCGCGCTTGCGGGGCTGGCCAACGTCCTACCGACTTATGGGGTCCTGCCACGGATTGGTCCGTTTCCGGTCGAATGGTTCCGGCCGCTGTTTTTCTGGCTGTGTATTCTGGTCTTTTTGACGGGAGATGCCCACAAGCGCGCCCGCGACGCGCGACTCGGGGCGGTCCACCTTCTGGCCTATGGCATCGCGGCGGTTGCCATCTACCTGACGGTCATCCTGGCCGTCGTGATCCCGGCACTGGCCTATCCCGTCAGCCTGTTTCTTGCGGCGTACTTCGAAGCCCAGAAACTGGGGATCGAGGTGACGGATGAGGACATCGGCGTTGAAAAGTTGGTGGGCCAGGACTGGTTGAACCTGCTGCTAGTGTTCGGATCGATTGCGATCATCTTCTATTTGCTGGTTGGCGGCATATCGGCGGTAGGCGCGTAGATTGCGGCGATACTGCTCCTGATCCGGATGAGCTTCATCAACCCTGAAATCCGGAAGTTTCCGGCCCGCCCTATCACGGCGATCTCCGATGGCGGCAAGACCATTGGTCAGCTCGCCGTTGCCATTGCCATTGCCATTGTCGATATCGTGGTTTCGACCCTGTCGGCCAAGGGCATTCCGACGAAATTTGCGGTGCTTTTGGCTTCGGCCTCGGCAAACTCGTTCTTGATCCCACTTATTAACACCGCGCTGGGGTGCATCATTCTTGGGATTGGGATGCCAACGCTGCCCGCCTAAATCGCGATCAATTCGGTCATGGGGTCGATTCTCCAAGGGCTCGGGATGGAGCTTTTGACGGCGCATTTGTTCGTATTCTTCTTTGGTGTCGCTGCAGGCATCACGCCGCCGGTCGCAATCACGGCCTATGCGGCGGCGTCGGTGTCCAGGGGCAGGCCGATTGCAACGGCCGTAGAGTCCGCCTGAATTGGGGCAATGATCTTCCTGGTCCCATTTGCGTTCGCTTTCGACGACACGATCCTTCTGGGGACTGGTCTAGGTGGGCTTCTTCCGGTGGTCATCAATGTTCTGCTCCTGGCAGCCGCGCTCTATTTCTCGGCAAGCGCCTTGAAGAGACATGACAGGGTCAAGCTTTCGGTGGTCGAGCGCGTGATCCGGTTCGCCGTCGTGATTGCATTGCTCTCGCCTGGCCAAATAGCTGCGCTCGTAGGTTTGGCAGTGGGCGTCGCTATGGTCGGCTGGCGGATGCTTGGTGGCAAATATCCAGAAAGCGGGTAAGCATGAACAAGCGGCTCAACTTCATCCTCTTCATCACAGATCAGCATCGCGCGGATAGCCTGGGGTGCTACGGCCACCGCATCGTCAAGACGCCGAACATTGATGCAATGGCGGAACGTGGTGTGGCGTTCGACAAGTACTTTGTTGCCAGTCCGGTTTGCATGCCCAATCGCGCGAGCCTTATGAACTGCCGGATGCAATCAAGCCAATGGCGTCCGGATGAATGGTATTTCCTTGTCTCGACGCAATGTGACGTTTGTAGACCTATTGAAGAAGGCTGGCTACAAAACGGCCCTGATCGGAAAAAGGAAACCGGCAAACCTTTAATGGCGCGCCGCCAACCCAAAAGCCACCCAACACCCGGCCTGACTATTGCCGAGCCAATGGTGAGCTTTTCAAAGCTGTTCGCCATGATCGGCACGATCCGATCTACAAAAACGGAAGAGCCAGATATTTAGTCGCAGGAGAACGCAATCTTCCCGACGCCGTTTTACGGGTTTGATCAGGTGGAACTAGTGACGGATCAAGGTGATCATGTCGGCGGTGATTACTGGCGCTGGCTTTTGGAACGCGAGCCAAACGCTGAGGCGCTTATTGGTTCTGAGAACCAGTTTCCTCGCGACTACATCTGCCCTCGGGCCGTGCGCACGGCTGTTCCTGCCGAGCTTTATTCAACGGCATTTATTGCCCAACGTGCCGCAGCGTGGATCGCGGAGCAAACGGACAAGGGACAGCCATTCTTCCTGATGGTATCTTGGCCCGACCCGCATCATCCGTCTGATCCGCCAAGCCATTAATAGGACATGTACGATCGCGGGGATTTCCCCGTGCCAGTTGCATTTTCGCGCGATGACTGGACGCTGCCGCCGCACGCGAGTGGGGTCATAAATGCGCGTAAGACTGGCAAAGCATGCCTTGAAGGAATGAACCCCGTTGCGTGCTCGGCCCGTGAAGTCAAAGAAGCGCAAGCGCTGACCTGCGGCATGATCACGATGATCGATGACGCTTTCGGTCGGGTCCGAGATGCGTTGATTGGGTCGGGACGACCTTCTCTGCGACCGTTGAGGTCTTTACGACAGATTATGGAGATCACCTTGGCGATCATGGAATACGCACTGAGGCCATCGGGCAAACGCACGACATTGGAGGTACTATCCTGGAAAGGTCCAAGATTGATTCCGCGTGGGGATGCATGGGCGAGACTTGATGGGCCAGCAGGTACGTGACACAGCCTTTATCCAATGCGCACACTAAAAACCCATGGACGCACTCGATGTGCCGCCCTGCGTTCACACAGTACATGATGGGCGATATAGGCTCAGTCTGTTCCACGGAATGGAATGGGGTGAGTTGTCCGACCTTGCCGACGATCCCTGCGCATTCGTAAGTCTTTTGGGTGCTCGGACGATTCGGTCGAAAAAGCACGCCCGCTCGAGGCGCTGGTGCGCCAGGAGATCGCAAAGGCGGATCAGGCTCCTTTGCCGACTGGCCGCGCCTGAAGACGAAAATGGTGGGACTCTTTGTCGGAAGCTCCTGCATCAAAAGCTCGGGGTGGCGTTTATCGAAGGGTTCGGTGCCAGAGTGTTGCCAGCGGTCTTTTCAATTGGGACCATGCGGACAACGTCCTTCCAACATAGAATGGAAACCGAGAGTGCTATCGCTGGGAGGCGTGCTCGACGTCAGCCAGAGTTTAGTAGCCGATCCGGTTTTCGATTCGAGTGGGTGCAAAATCGATAGGAACAGGGTTGTCCGGTCTTCAGGTCGACGGCTGACCTCAACCTGCCGATGGGATCAGCCATTGGGATACGGACCTCAAGGCTGATGCATCTGGTGAATGGCCCTGCTCGCGCCTGCGCAACGTTCGTGAGCTTACGCAACACGCTGATACAAAAAGCCTTGACTCAAAAAAATGAGGTGGAAGGCAGCGCTGCAGAGTCGGATTTGCTGGGATCGCGGCGCCAAAGATGCCATGTCCGAACTGAACATAAAAAAACACCGGGCAAAATGTCGATATCAGCAAGCCTTTCTCACCTGACACACTACAAATACGATCGGCCAGTCAGCCTATCTCCGCAGATCATCAGATTGCGCCCCGCGCCGCAGAGCAGGACGCGCGTCATCTCGCACAGCCTCAAGGTTTCGCCTTCCGGGCATTTCGTGAACCACCAGCAAGACCCATATGGCAACTGGATGGCGCGGTTCGTTTTTCCCGAGCCAGTACGCGAGTTAAAGATCGAAGTCGATCTGGTTGCCGACATGACGGTCTACAATCCGTTTGATTTCTTTGTCGAAAGCAGCGCTGAAAACTGGCCTTTCGAATATCCCGAGGATCTGAAAGACGACCTCGTCATCTATCGAACGCCCGAGGCGAACGGCCCTCGTCTCGTGCAATTCGTCGCTTCAATCGATTCAGAGCAAAACCGTACGGTGGATTTCCTGGTGTCGCTGAATGCGCGCGTGGCTGACGAGATTGGTTACACCATTCGACTAGAAGCGGGTGTGCAGACACCCGAAGAGACCTTAGAAAAGCAAACTGGATCATGCCGAGATTCGAGCTGGCTTTTGGTCCAGGTGCTGCGGCATCTTGGGTTCGCCGCACGTTTCGTCTCGGGATATCTCATCCAGCTCAAGCCCGATCTCAAAGCACTCGACGGGCCGTCTGGCACGGATCACGACTTCACCGATCTGCATGCCTGGGTCGAGGTCTATATCCCGGGCGCTGGATGGATCGGCCTCGATCCGACTTCGGGGCTTCTGGCCGGGGAAAGTCACATCCCGCTGGCCGCGACGCCGCATTATCGGAACGCTGCACCGATATCCGGATACGCAAGCTATGCCGAAACGGATTTCAGTTTCGACATGCAGGTCGCCCGTCTGGCCGAGCACCCCCGGATAACAAAACCCTTCTCAGACGAGGCGTGGGAAAAGCTGAACACAGTAGGGCATCAGGTCGATGCTGTCCTTAACGAGGGGGATGCAAGACTGACCATGGGCGGTGAGCCGACCTTTGTCTCAATTGACGACTTCGAGAGCGAAGAATGGAACACTGCCGCGGTCGGACCGACCAAGCGAGCGCTTGCCGACAAGCTGATCCGCCGTTTGCGAAACCGCTTCGCGCCTGGCGGTTTTCTGCACTACGGGCAAGGCAAATGGTATCCCGGCGAGACCCTGCCGCGCTGGACCTTTTCTCTCTACTGGCGCCGAGATGGCAAGCCGATCTGGTCGGACGAAAAACTCGTGGCGAAAGAGGATGAGGACAACGGAGCAACGCCTGCGCAATCTGAACGGTTCCTCTGCGGCATGGCGGATAAACTGGGGGTTGGCAGCGAGTATGTTAATGCCGCCTTTGAGGATCCGGCCGAATGGATCGTCAAAGAGGCCAACCTGCCAGAGAATGTGACGCCTGAAAATTCCAAGTTGAAGGACCCCGAAGAACGGGCGCGCATCGCGAAGGTCTTCGCGAGAGGCCTTACGGAACCCGCAGGGCACATCCTACCGATCCAGCGCTGGCAATCGAAGGCTTCGGGCCGGAAATGGCGATCGGAGAAGTGGAAGCTGCGACGCGGGAAAGTATTCCTTGTTCCGGGCGACAGCGCGGTGGGCTATCGCCTGCCGCTTGGGACGCTGCCTTATATCCCACCAGCACAGTTTCCCTACACCTATGTCACCGATCCAACGGTCGAGCGGGATCCGCTGCCAGACTATCATGCCGAAGCGGGGAGTGCCCTCCCATCTGCGAGCAGTGATCGCACACAGCGGGTTTCAGGGGTTAAGGCCAGCGGCCCAACGCAGGACGTCGTTGAACAGCAGCTTGGTACGATCGGCGGGGCCGTTCGCACCGCCATATCTGTCGAGCCGCGGGATGGGCGGCTCTGCGTTTTTATGCCACCGGTCGAGGACGCTGAGGACTATCTTGACCTGCTCTCAGCCGCCGAAGAGACGGCGCGCGAAATGGGATTGCCCATCCACATCGAAGGCTATGCCCCGCCTCACGATCCGCGCCTAAACGTTATCCGAGTTGCACCCGACCCAGGCGTGATCGAGGTCAACATTCACCCGGCAACAGGTTGGGACGAATGCGTGGCGACAACCGAAGCCGTCTACGAGGAAGCGCGCAATTGCCGCCTTGGTGCCGACAAGTTCATGATTGATGGACGTCATACCGGCACAGGGGGCGGGAATCACGTTGTCGTCGGTGGCGCGACTCCGAACGATAGCCCGTTTCTCAGGCGCCCCGATGTTCTTAAGTCGCTGATCTTGCTATGGCAGCGCCACCCGTCGCTGTCCTACCTCTTTTCGGGGCTTTTTATCGGTCCGACGAGTCAAGCGCCTAGGATCGACGAGGCGCGCCACGACACGCTCTACGAGCTTGAAATCGCGCTCTCGCAAATTCCGAAGCCCGGTGAGGGCGCGCCACCCGCACCCTGGCTCATCGATCGCCTGCTGCGAAATATGCTCACTGACGTCACGGGCAATACGCACCGGGCCGAGATTTGCATCGACAAGCTCTATTCTCCTGACGGTCCAACCGGGCGCCTTGGTTTGGTCGAGTTTCGCGGGTTCGAAATGCCGCCGCACCCACGCATGAATCTTGCTCAGCAGCTCTTGTTGAGAGCATTGGTTGCAAGGTCGTGGAAGGCACCCGTAGAGGGAAAGCCAGTACGCTGGGGAACAATCCTTCACGACCGTTACATGCTGCCGCATTTTCTCTGGGAGGACCTGCTCGATGTCCTGCGCGACCTAAAGGCCCACGGCTTTGAACTTGATCCGGTTTGGTATGAAGCGCAGGCGGAGTTCCGGTTTCCGTTCTGTGGCGAGGTCGAGGCCGAAGGCGTTCGACTGGAGCTTCGGCAGGCGCTCGAGCCATGGCATGTGCTTGGCGAGACTGGGGCAATCGGCGGAACGGTGCGTTATACAGACAGTTCGGTCGAGCGGCTTCAGGTAAAGATGACAACGGCTGTAAAAGACAGGTATCGCATCATGTGCAATCGTCGTCCGGTGCCCATTGTTGATGCTGGGGTCACGGGTGTTATGGTTGGCGCCGTCAGGTTCAAGGCATGGCAACCGGCCGAGGCATTGCACCCGGTTTTGGAAGTCAATGCACCGCTGACTTTTGATGTCTACGACAGTTGGAGCGGCCGTCCGATCGCGGGCTGCGTGTATCACGTAGCGCATCCCGGAGGACGGAACTACGACACGTTCCCGGTAAACGGAAACGAGGCCGAGGCTCGAAGGTTGGCACGCTTTGAAGCAAATGGGCACTCGACCGGATCGTACACGCCACAGAACGAAACGCCACATCCCGAGTTTCCGACGACACTGGATCTGCGCCGACCGCCCGGGCTCGTATGACGGGTCAAGTAAGACAGGCCAGCGAGGCGCATTCCGCGCTTCTAGCGGACTATTCAGTCCCTGATGGCGTCGCAGACGAGCTCTTTGATGCTAACGGGATAATGCGTTCGGTCTGGGTGCCATTCATTGACCAATTGTCACGCCTAACGGCTGAAGAATGCGAATCCCATTTCGCGCGCGGCGACCAGTATCTCCGGGATGCGGGCGTCTTCTACCGGCAATACAGTGCCAACCCGATGCAGGAGCGCGACTGGCCACTAAGCCATATCCCTGTCATACTCCACGAAACCGAGTGGAACGGCATCTGTGCCGGACTGACACAGCGTGCCGAGCTTCTGGAGCGGGTAGTCGCTGACCTTTATGGTCCGTGCGAGCTTGTCCTTGGTGGTCATCTGCCGCAGGAACTCGTAGCACGCAACTCTGAATGGCATCGATCTTTGGTCGGTCTCTCTCCGGTTTCCGGGAACTACCTTCATTTTCTTGCTTTCGAGATCGGACGAAGTCCCGATGGCACCTGGCTCGTTCTGGGCGACAGAACGCAGGCGCCTTCAGGTGCGGGTTTTGCGCTCGAAAACCGCATGGCAACAGCACGTATCTTTCCAGAACCGTTCCCAAGGCAAAATGTCAGCCGTCTCGCAGGGTTCTTCCGTGCTTTCCGTGAGGCGATGGAGACACTTCCGGGAGCTGAAGGTCGGCGAAGTGCAATCCTGACACCCGGCCCCGGCAATGAAACCTATTTCGAACATGCCTACATCGCTCGCTATCTCGGTCTCATGCTGCTCGAAGGCGAGGATCTGATCGTCCAGAATGGCGAAGTTCAGGTGCGTACAGTCTCCGGGCCTCTTCCAGTCGGCGTGCTCTGGAGGCGGCTCGATGCCGCTTTTGCCGATCCACTTGAGCTGGACGAAGAGTCCAGGATCGGTACGCCGGGTCTTGTCGAGGCGTTGCGCCAGTCGAGCGTGAATCTCGTCAATGCGCTGCAATCGGGAATACTCGAGACCCGTTCATTCATGGCCTTTTTGCCCAAGATTTCCGAAGTCCTTCTCGGTGAGCCTTTGTCGCTTCCGAACACCGCGACGTGGTGGTGCGGGCAGAAATCCGAACGCGCCTATGTACAAGCAAATGCCGACCGTATGTTCATTGGGGACGCGTTCAGTCGTGGACTTCCATTTGACATTGGAGATGCTTCAGGGATCGCCGGCAAAGTAGGTGGCACGAACACGCATGAGCTGTCGAACTGGATTGAAGCGCAGGGGTTCAATCTTGTTGGACAAGAGTCCGTTACGCTGTCGACAACGCCTGCGTGGGTCGACGGCAAGTTGATGCCGTGTCCGATGACCGTCCGAGTCTTTGCTGCCCGCACATCGAAAGGCTGGATCTTTCTTCCGGGCGGCTATGCGCGCATCGGGCGTACGGGGGACGCGACCGCTCTTGCCATGCAGAAGGGAGGATCCGTAGCCGATGTCTGGATCATGCGGGACGAACCGGCTCCGACGGAGTCCTTGCTAGATACTGGCCGTTTCCGCCGCGAGGATTCAGGTACGCTGCCCAGCCGTGCTGCCGATAACCTATATTGGCTTGGTCGTTATTTCGAGCGAACCGAAGGGGCAGTGAGGCTCTTGCGCGCCTTTCATCTCAGAGTGGCGGAAAACGGGACAAGCGATGCTCAACTAATGCGTATCATGGCAATGCTTAAGCTTATGCTGATCGATCCGACCCTGCCGCTGAAGGCTGCCCTGCAACCTTCGTTGGAGGCTGCCCGGGTGTCGGCCGGAAAGGTCAGGGACAGGTTCTCCGTCGATGGGTGGTCTGCTCTGACGGATTTGACGTCGAGCCTGCATTCCCTGACTGACGACATTCAGGCGGGCGATGACAGCGCGCGCGCGCTTCGGGTACTTCTCAGAAAGATCAGTGGATTCAGCGGCCTTGTCCATGAAAACATGCATCGGACATCGGGATGGCGCTTCCTGACTTTCGGTCGCGCGATTGAGCGGGCCGACGGTGTCGCCGCCGTGTTATCTGGCTTTGCTGGCAAAAAGAATGCACCTGGCCTCCCTGAGGTTGCGCTGGAGTATGGGGATTGCAACGTCACCCATCAACGTCGCTATCGCATTGATCCCATGTTTGAGACCGTCGCCGACCTAATGCTGCTCGACGCCAACAACCCAAGGTCGTTTCATTATCAGGTGACGACCATGAGAAGCATCGCGCAGAACCTCCCTGGGGCCATGGTCAATGGCAGGGTCTCGAAAGTGCTATCCATCCTTCTGCCACTGGAGGCGGAGCTTTCTGTTGCCGGACCTGCAGATTTTGACAGCCGCCGGCTATCGAAACTGCGCAAAGAGATTGAGCAACTGTCGCATCAGCTCTCGGCAACCTACCTAGTGTAGAGGAGCGACTCTTGCGTTACCAAGTTCGACTGGAAATCGACTACACCTACGGCGGACCGTCCGATCACGCGCGCACACTTGTGCGGCTGCTTCCTTCTGACGTTCCCGGCAAGCAGATCGTCACACACCGTAAGCTGGAAGTCGAACCAACGCCGTCCGAACAGTATCTTAGCACTGACTTTTTCGGGAACTCGATGACCTCACTCGCTTTTCATGTGCCAATTGACCGGATCAGGCTGGTGCTGTCGGCAGAAGCGGAGCGGCTGCTGACGCCTTTCAACCTTGACTTGTCCCCCAACTTGTCCGGTCTTGCAGAGGAGATTTCTCAAGAAAAGAGTCTTCGGTCCCATTCGCCGCATCATTATCTCGGCCCTTCGATCCGCGTCATCGAAGATGAATTGATTACGAACTTCGCGATGGACCAGTCGATGAACGGGATGACCGCCTTGCAGATTGTGGAAGCGGTTGGGCGCGCGCTCCACAAAGAGATGCAATTCGACCCGGCGGCAACCGATGTAACGACGCCGCCCTCCGTCGCTTTTGCCAATCGCCATGGTGTCTGTCAGGATTTCTCACATATCATGATCGGCTGCTTGCGCGCGCTTGGCATTCCGACCGGATATGTTTCGGGGTTTCTTCGCACGATACCCCCACCCGGCCAGGAAAGGCTCGAAGGTGCGGACGCTATGCACGCGTGGGTTTCGGCCTGGTGCGGTGTTGAAACCGGATGGATCGAATATGACCCAACCAACGCTTGCACAGTTGGACTTGATCACATTGCCGTTGCCTATGGTCGCGATTATGCAGACGTGTCGCCGGTCAAGGGCGTGTTGCGAACTTCTGGGGTTCAGAAGAGCCAACAAAGAGTCGACGTCACTCCAAAATAGACTTGAAGGCAGGGTTGAACAGTCGCTCAACGTCTGTTGTCCAGCGCAGATCACGCTCGCGCACGAGCATGGGCCGCAGTTCGTTCGCGAAGCTATACGATCAAACTCGATCGAGGAACATTTGGCGGGTTGCAAGATGGCGATCCCGGCAGGATTCGAACCTGCAACCTGCCCCTTAGGAGGGGGCTGCTCTATCCAGTTGAGCCACGGGACCGCTGCATCGGTATTGGGCCGAAACGCAGATGTAATCAAGACGGCTTGCACCCTCTGGCCTTTTGGGCGGTTGAGGCGCTAACATTGCCTTAGTCAAGCGATGAGGTATCCCGTGGGCGAAGTTGACGATCCGGCGCGTAAAGGTCTGACCCTGAAAGATGTCTCCGAAGCCTCAGGCGTTTCGGAAATGACAGTCAGCAGGGTGTTGCGCAACCGTGGCGATGTATCGGCGGCGACGCGGGAGAAGGTGCTCCAGGCCGCCAAGTCGCTGGGATATGTGCCCAACAAGATCGCGGGGGCGTTGGCGACTAGCCGTGTGAACCTTGTCGGCGTGATCGTTCCCAGCCTGTCCAACATGGTCTTTCCTCGGGTGCTTTCGGGCATCACCGAGGGTCTGGAAGGAACCGGGCTTCAGCCGGTGATCGGGGTGACCGAATACCAGCCCGAGCGCGAAGAAGAAGTGATTTTCGAGATGCTGTCCTGGCGGCCGTCGGGGATTATCGTGGCAGGGCTTGAGCATTCCGAAGCTACTATAAAGATGCTGTCTGCCGCCGGGATTCCGGTCGTCGAGATCATGGATACTGATGGTCAGCCGATCGACTCGCTGGTTGGAATAAGTCACCGCCGTGCGGGCCGGATGATGGCGCAGGCGATCTTGCGCGAAGGCTATCGAAATATCGCGTTTCTCGGAACGAAAATGCCGCTGGACCACCGTGCGCGAAAGCGCTTCGAAGGCTTTACCGAGGCTCTGGCAAAGGAAGGGGTCGAGATCATCGACAAGGCCTTCTACTCCCACGGATCGTCCATGGAGAAGGGCCGCGAAATGACGGCGGATGTCATCGCGCGCAACCCCGATCTGGATTTCATCTACTACTCCAACGACGTCATCGGCGCGGGTGGGCTGATGTATTGCCAGGACAACGGAATTGATGTGCCGGGGCAAATCGGCCTGTCGGGCTTCAACGGTCTGGACCTGCTTAAAGGGTTTTCGCTGCGGCTGGCGACAATGGATGCGGGGCGTGGCGAAGTGGGCCGAGAAGCCGCGCGTATCATCGCCGAGCGTGTGGCAGGCGGCCCCGCCGAGGGTCAGCGGATCGAGATCGAGCCGCAGCTTGAATTGGGCGGGACGCTTTCGCGTCGCGAGCGGTTGGTCTGACGCGCTAACCTTCTGTTAATTGACCTTGGAATTGCCTTTATTTCGCCCCCGCGGATTCATTTCGCGTTAAAGTGCGTTTCCTAAATCTTCCCTCGTGGGACGCTTACCGGTTTTACCCGGTCGCTGTGAGGGAAAGAGACAGATTGTGGACCAGCAGGCGACGCATCGCGACACCCGCTCCCCGTTTCCGCTCCCGGATCGTGACCGGAAGAGGGAGACGAACTGATGTGCACCATTTGCCAGGCTTTTCAGCCGTTCAACGATGACTGTGGCTATCAAGGCCTTTCGGGTGGATCGGGGGCCGTGGGCAGCGGCGGAACCCAAAGCAGCGGTTTACCGACATTCACGGTGGATGAAATTGCGGATCAGCTGACGGATGATTTCTGGGCGCCTTACGGCGGCGCACGCTCGTTCAACGCTTCGGTAGGCGACACTTTAACGGTGAACATCACTGCGTTGAACGCGGAAGGTCAGGAAGCGGCGCGCAAGGCTCTGGATGCATGGAGTGACGTGACGGGGCTGAATTTCTCGGAAACAACCGGTAGCGCACAAATCAGCTTTGATGACGAGGCCAGCGGTGCTTACGCCAGCATGAGCGTGTGGGGCAACGGTGATATCGCCTCAGTCAATGTCAATGTGAACAAGAACTGGTCGGGCGGGGATGCGCGCACGGATGGATATTTCTTCCAGACATATCTGCACGAAATCGGGCATGCGCTGGGCCTTGGACATGCTGGAAACTACAACGGCGGCGCCAACTACCCCAGCGACGCGCATTACGACAATGACAGCTGGCAGATGACAGTGATGTCGTACTTCACCCAGACCGAGAACACCGACGTCAACGCCAGCTTTGCCTATGTGATTACACCTGCTTTGGCTGACATCGTTGCTATCCAGAACCTCTACGGCGTTCCCAGCACGCGGGCAGGGGATACCGTCTATGGCGATGGCGGGAATACGGGCACCTATCTGGATAGCTGGACGACACTGACCTACGCGGTCTCGGTCACGCTTTATGACTCCGGCGGCGTGGACACCATCGACTTTGAATCACAATCGGCGAACCAGCGGATCGATCTGGCAGAAGAAGCGATTTCGGACGTGAACGGTTCGGCGGGCAATATGATTATTGCGCGCGGGACCACGATCGAGAATGTCTATCTTGGGTCGGGTAATGACACCGTCACAGGCAACGATGCCGACAATCATTTCCGTCTTGGGAGCGGCAATGATGTGGCTTATGGCGGTGCCGGGTTTGACCTAATGGAAGGAGGGTCGGGACAGGATACTCTTTGGGGCGGCGCTCAGGCCGACAACATCTTTGGTGGTGGGAACAACGACACGCTTTATGGTGAAAACGGGAATGACCGTGTTTGGGGTGACGGCGGCGACGATACGATAGATTTGGGCAGTGGTGACGACGTCGCTTGGGGCGGTGAGGGTGCCGATACGATCGAAGGGCGCGACGGCGACGATCGCATCTCGGGTGAAAACGGCAACGATATCCTGAGGGGTGGCGACGGCACCGACGAGTTGCGCGGCGGCAATCAGGAAGACGTTATTGAGGGCGGTAACGGAGACGACATGCTCTTCGGCGATGCGGGCTTCGACCTTTTGCGGGGCGGGCAGGGCAACGATCAGATGTGGGGCGGGAACCAGGCGGACAACCTGTTTGGGGATGCGGGCCAGGACCAAATGCACGGAGGCAACGGGTTTGACCGCCTGTTCGGAGGCAATGACAATGATGACCTGTTTGGAGATGCAGGCACGGATTCGCTCTTCGGACAGAACGGTGATGATGACCTGAATGGCGGGACCGACGAGGATCGCCTGTTTGGCGGCGACGGTAATGACACCTTGCAGGGTGGTGCGGACGATGACTTCCTATCCGGCGACGCTGGATTTGATACCATCAACGGCGGCTCAGGCAATGACACGCTTCAGGGCGCTTTCAACGCAGACACGTTCGTCTTTGAAGACGGTTTCGGCGCTGATACGATCACGGATTTCGAAGCGACAAACAACTTTGAGCGGATCGACTTTTCGCTAGTGTCGGCGATCATGGACTTTGCGGATCTCGTTGCGAACCACATGTCGTCGATTGGCCTAGATGTCTTCATCGACGCGGGCGCGGGCAACACCGTTACGCTGAGCAACGTCGACATCAACGACTTGGACAGCTTCGACTTCATCTTCTAAGTCAGAAGAGAAAGTCACCAGCGTCGAGGTCTGGCAGCGAGACATTCAAAAGCGTGATGACATCGCCGGAGCCTGCGTCAATTGTAACGTCGGCTCCGCTTTGAGCCATGTGATTGGAAGAAAGATCCGACCAGTTCGCAATGGATGACACCGCAACGAGGCTTATGAATTCATTGGCGTTGGTTGCTTCAAAGTCCACTATGGTGTCCTTGTCGAAACCATCCTCGAAGACGAAGGTATCCGCATTGAAAGCGCCCTGAAGCGTATCGTTGCCCGAGCCGCCGTTGATGGTATCAAAACCAGCGTCTCCTGACAGCGTATCGGCTCCATCGCCACCTTCCAAGATGTCATTGCCCTGTCCGCCAAACAGGCGGTCATCGTCGGCGCCACCGTTGAGCGTGTCATTCCCAAATTCGCCGAAAAGCGAGTCGGGACCGCCCTGGCCAAACAGCGTGTCGTTGTCGTTCCCGCCAAAAAGCCTGTCGAAGCCTCCACCCCCATAAAGCGTATCGTTGCCGTTCTCGCCAAAAAGGTTGTCCGCCTGATTGCCGCCATCCAGAATGTCTTCGCCGTTACCCCCTTCGAGCCGGTCAAAGCCACCTTCACCAAAAATCAAGTCGTCACCTGCGTCCCCGAACAGGCGATCTTCCTGTGTACCACCGTAGATCTGGTCCTGACCTGCCCCGCCAAACAGGGTGTCGTTTCCGGCGTTGCCAAAGATCTCGTCCTGCCCGTGGCCACCATAGATCGTGTCGACCCCGTCCTCGCCAATTAGGCGGTCAGCGCCGTCGTCGCCATGGATCGTATCGGCCTGCGCACCGCCTTCGATCCGGTCGTCGCCCTCGCCGCCGTGGATCGTGTCGAAACCGGCATCGCCATAGAGCATGTCCGCCCCCGTGCCCCCGAACACAAAATCGTTCCCGGTGCCGGCTCGCACAACATCATTGCCACCAAACCCGTTCAGTCTATCGACCCCGCCACCACCTTCGATCAGGTCGTCGCCTTCACCGCCGTCCAAAGTGTTATCCGTTCCGTCTCCGAACAGTGTGAGTGGAATCGTGGCCAAGGGACTCCGGTTGATATTGAGGATACCTTCAGTCGTCAGGTCTTGTGCCGTGATCGTTTGGTTCGTGTCTCGGACCAGTGTCACAGTTTCCAAGCCAAACGTCAGGATTGCGCCGGATACGGTTGGAGCGATGCCAAGTTGAGAGACATCATAGAGCAGGCGATATGCAGAGAGGTCGAGCTTATCGGTTCCGGGTGAGAAGTCCGTGATCGTGTCGTCCATCCCGTCT
Source organism: uncultured Rhodobacterales bacterium (assembly GCA_964638245.1). Classification (GTDB taxonomy): domain Bacteria; phylum Pseudomonadota; class Alphaproteobacteria; order Rhodobacterales; family Rhodobacteraceae; genus CAZWZG01. Next base: position 24,512 of record CAZWZG010000001.1, on the reverse strand, counting down.
GCGGTCAGGACAAAAAGGTCTGCGCCCGAACCACCCGTGAGTGTATCGACCCCTTCGCCGTCCACCAGAATGTCATCCCCCGCGCCACCGAGGATCGTGTCGTTACGGGCTTGTCCGACGATGACATCATCCCCGACCGTTCCGAGCAAGCTGCCTTCTCCCGTGAGCACACTCCCCAATGTTGAAAGATCGACTTGAAACTGGCTTAGACCGATATCTCCGAGCCCCGCCGCCGCAATCTGGAGCGTGTCATCAGAAACCCAAAGTGCGGCCGCACTAGCTCCAGATAACGCGTTTGTCGTGGTATCTTCGACACTTGCCCGATGCACCAGCCTCCCGTTTGGCAAGAGCGAAAGTAAGCTGAAACCGTCATCTGATCCGGTCGCGACGACGAAGACATGCCCTTCATACTCAAGCACATCTAGGTTCGTGACATTAGAAAAACGCGTCTTAAGATCATCGTTCACATGGTCTGCTATCGCGGGAGCGCCGGTTTCGGTCATACGCAACACGCTTATGGCGGAGCTTCCTGATGAAGCCACAACCAGGAAGGTCTGACCCATGATCGTTGCCGTTTCGATGGCTGAAACGGCGCTCATTCCAATGCCATCGGCTGCGCCGATGTCACCTTTTGCCGTGAATTGGCCGATATCAGACACGGCAAAGACGCTCACTGCGTTCTCGGTTTCTGACGATAGCGCCAGATAGGTCACCCCTTCGATTTCGTAAGCCACCGCGTCACTGATATCGTCCAAAAAAGCAGCCGGGCCGTCGGTCAATTGATCGACAACACTCAGCGCTCCATTCCCGGCGCGGCTGTAGCTAAAGTATCCCGTGTTCTGGCTTGCAAAGACAAAGCTCGTCGCGTCGGGTGTCGCACTCGCTACTGCTACCATTGACGAGGAAAGCCCAGTGAAAGGTGCGGACGCGCCGATAACACCATCCACGCTCAAGGCATACCCAGGTACCCCGACCAGAGCCGCGCCTTCGAGCATCAGAAATGCGCTTCCGTCCAGCTCGATCCACTCAAGTGATGCCGTTTTTCCTGGGGCGATACCATTTGCATGGACCAGTTCCTGTTGGAGGGTCAGCGTGCCGTCTGTCGAGGCGCTGAAGCGGGTCTGACCACCGCCCGTTCCGGAAATCGTGTAAATTGAGATATCGCCGCTAGGTGCAGTAAACGCGCGAATATCGGTAATTCCGGCGCCAAACAGCATAACCGCGTCGGTGATCCGATCCGTCTCAACGATATTCATCATCAACCCATGGGTCCCCCAGCCTGAACGCGTTCTAGCGTGCCGTCCTTAACAGCGGCTTGCCGGAGCAGTGTGTCACCCCGCAAGGATCCTGCGGTGGTGGTCGATGGCATCCATGATATCGTGATGCCAATGAAGCTCGCCGTTTTCCAGAACTGCACCGTGGGTGCACAGACGGGCCACCATTTGAAGCGAGTGGGAGACGACAATCGCGCTGGCAGACTCGAGTCGATCCTGAAGTATGGCCTCGCTTTTTTCTCGAAAGCTGCCGTCGCCGACGCTGGTAACCTCATCGATCAGGTAGGTGTCGAAATCGATCCCCATCGATACGCCAAAGGCAAGACGTGACCTCATACCCGAGGAATACGTGCGAACAGGCGCGCAAAACTGTCGTCCAAGGTCGGAAAAATCGGCGACAAAGTCGCATAAAGCGTCGCTATCTACCCCATAGACTCGCGCGACAAAACGCGTGTTCTGTGCACCTGTAAGATCGCCGTGAAAACTGCCCGCAAATCCCACCGGCCAGGACACATGGCCACGGGTGATGATTTCTCCTTTGTCGGGCCAGACGGTACCTGCGATCATTCGAAGCAACGTGGATTTTCCTGCCCCGTTGCGGCCCAATAACGCAACGGCACCTCGGCGCGGGAACTGAACGTTCAACCCACGCGCAACGGTGACCGTTATCCCGTTCTTGCGATGGGATTTATGGAGATCATGCAGTTCAATCACGGGACTAGCGCCGGTCTCGAAGTGCATAGAACACCAGAGATGCCAAAAGCCAGGTCAGAAGCAAAAACGCCGCCATCCCCCCAGTAATCAGGACGGAATCTGGTCCAGTGGCGCGTTCAGGTACGGCAGGCTTTACGAAGGGCGCAATATAGCGTGTCTGGCGTCGGGCTTCGGTCCGCGCCGCTTCTAGAGCTGTGCGTGCTGCCGCATAGGCCTCGCGAGCGATTTCGAGTTCTACAGTCAGGCTTTCATGGCGCCCAACCAACCGTGCATAATCCGTTTCGCTGCCTCCACCAACGATGCCGGTTCCAATTTTCTGCCGTTCCTCCGCGATCCTGTCACGGATGACGGAAATGCGCTGCTCTCCGGCGATCAGTCGTGGATCTCCAGCACGCGTCTGCGATTTCAAAAGGTCCGTACGGATCATTTCGTCCGCCAGCTGCTCCTGCAATGCGGAAATCAGTCCCATTTGCCCCTGCAGGTCTGCCGTGGGGTCGACAATCTGCTCTGCCGCGCGAAACTCGGTCAATGCACGGCGCGCCTCGGTCAATGCGGTTTCGGCATCGTCTAAGTCCATCGCGGCTAGCCGGGTTAAGTCACCTTGGGCGATCGCCGACAACTCATTAATCATAGCCCGACTTTCGTTGAGCACGGCTTGGGCGAGCGCATAGGCGCTCTCGGCGTCGAATGTTCGGACGCTCAAAGAGATGAGGCCGGTCGATGCATCGTAGTTGACCCGCATCATGCGTTGCCAGTATCGGGAAAGGTCTTCTACGGTTCCGTCCGGATTGAATGCGAAAACCGGATCGCGGTCCCAATGGGTGCCATACAGAGATCTCAAATCGAACTCGGCATCGAGTGCACGGACAAGATCCGGGCTTTTGAGGTATTCGTTCAGGATATCGGTATCGCGCGAACTGGCCCCCGATAGCCCGGCAAACCCTCCAAGCATCTCGGCAGGGGTCACAGCGTCCTCTCGCCGCACGGTAAAGGCGACGGAGGCCTCGAATTGGTCGATTGCCCGCACGTTGAGGTACCACAACGCCACGCCCAGTGGAATGATCACCATCGATACAAACGTCACAATGAGCCCGCGATGCCGGCGCTTGGGTCGGGTCACACCTGTTGACCTTGCAAGCTGGGCAAGAGGCTTGAGCTTGGGCAATGGTGCCAAGTTGCCCTTTGCTGGTTTCACCTCGGCTATCGCCATACCGGACCCTTACCGTTTATCGGGCATTAACCCCAACGCCGGTAGTTTTTAGTCCCAAGAGCCTAAATATTTCGTTCCCGGTGGAGCCTAGAATGGTCCCCAACACGCATGTCTCAACTCAGTTCTTCCGTTCGACGGGGGCGATGGTCATGCGGGAAATGGTGACCACCTATGGACGTTCTCCAGGCGGATACGCCTGGGCCGTTCTGGAACCGGTTGCTGCAATTTCGCTATTGTCAGTGGCCTTTTCTTTGGCATTTCATGCACCGTCGCTTGGTACCTCGTTTGTGCTGTTTTACGCGACCGGTTACTTGCCTTTCATTCTGTTCAGTGACGTGGTCAACAAACTTGCTTCTGCCTTGCGATTCTCGCGGCCGCTTCTAGCCTATCCGGTGGTGGGCTTTATCGACGTGCTGATGGCGCGATTTGTCCTGAACCTTCTGACGCATTTGCTGGTTTTTCTGATTGTGATCGCTGGGATCATCCTGATCCTTGAGCCGTCTGTTTCTATTGATGTCGCTGTGGTCATCGGTGCTCTGGGCATGGCGTCAGCTCTTGCGCTGGGTGTTGGGTGCCTGAACTGCTTTCTGTTGACGGCGTTCCCGGTGTGGGAGCGGGTTTGGCAGATCGTGACGCGCCCCCTGTTTCTTGTGTCCGGCATTCTGTTCTTGCTCGAGGATGTCCCAGCGCAGTTTCGCGACTGGCTTTGGTTCAATCCGCTGTTTCACGTCACAGGCGAAATGCGCCGGGGGTTCTATGCGAACTACGAGCCAGCTTATGTGATGCCCGGATACGTTTATTTCGTTTCGCTTCTGGCGGCGGTTCTGGGCCTTTTCTTCCTCTTGCGGACATACCGCGATTTTCTTGAATCATGAGGTGCTTTGATGAGCGCTAGACCCGCTTTCGATAATCTGTTCATCGGTGCCGGAGCCATGAAGGCCGGAACGACATGGCTCTATTCCGTGCTTGATCTGCACCCAGAGATCTTCTTTTCGCTCGAAAAGGAAATCCACTATTTCTACGCGCGCTCTGTGGATCGTCGCGTGTTGCGCGATGAGGTGCGGCTGGACAACGTCCAAAAGAAGTACCTGCAGATCGATCCGGCCAATAGCCATCCTGAGGCCGTGCGCAAAAGGCTCCGGTGGTCGGCGGCGTACCTGGATGGGCCGCTGGACGATGACTGGTATCGTGGGCTGTTCATGTTTCGGCGCGACGAAACCTACATGGCCGATTTTTCCAACCTATACGCGCTTCTTCCGGCGGAGGCGTGGTCGCATCTTGCGGGTCGGACTGAACGGTTGCGGGTCCTCTATACGATGCGCGATCCGCTGAAACGGCTTTGGAGCCATGTAAAATTTCACCTCAAGGTTACTGGCAAGGAAGAAGAACTGGATCGCTGGAGTCCGAACGAGTTTCTCGCATTCATGAAGCAGCCGTTCATTTGGGACAACGCAGAATACGGGCGCGCGATCCGGTCGATGAAAACGGGTCTATCGCCGGACATGCTGAAGATCACTTGGCACGAGGAAATCCATGCCAACGAAGAGGGCTTCCTAGATGGCCTGGAAAACTTCCTCGGAGTGGCGCATCACGCCTTTCCGGCCGACCGCCTGCGCGAACGGGTCAATGCAACGGCCAAGCGCCAAATGCCCGACTTCTTCGCCGATATCCTCGCGCGGGACATCGAGCGGATCATGGACGAAGTGCGCGCAGAAGGCTTGGAAATCCCTGCGTCCTGGACGGCGCCGGGGTTGCGGCCAGCGGCCTAAGCGACAGACCGCACTGCGTGCGGCTTTTTGAGCAGAGGCGTCGCCAACTCAAGAAACGCGTTGGCCTGATCGGCGTAGCTGGCAACCGGATGTGGTGTTAGCTCTCGCTGTCCTTGCGCGAGCGTCTTTTGAATAGCTCGGCGCAAGGGTTCAACGCGGCCATCCATCGGCAAGAGGGTGACCCCGTCCTTGGCCCCGTGTTCGGTCGTGCCTCCGCTGTCTGTCTGGATGACTTGAATGCCGCGCGACAAGGCTTCGCGGATCGTGAGCCCGAAGGTTTCTTTCCACTGGGACATGAACAAGAGGACATCGATCTTTGCATAGAAGTCATCGATGCTGGCCTGCTCAAAGCGGGGATGAACCGACCAATTTCCCTTCATCGTGCTGAAATCGACGGATCGCCACCAGCTTTCATCGCGGCTTCCGTCGACCAGCCATCCTTTGAAATCGTCGCGCCCAAGCCCGGCAAAGGCACGATGCAAGAGTGGCCAGCCCTTGATGCGCGAGGGGCCCCCGACAAAACCGAATACCAGTCGGTCATCCTTGGCACGACGCAATGCCTGGCGTTCGAAGAAATGTGCGCCTGGTTGGCGAACACCGTTTTCCAGAACCGCGCCCTGGCCCACGCCAAAGCCGGAGACTTCGGATAGAGTCTTGGCGAACTCGCTGGGATAGGTGATCAAATCGGCCTCTTCGCCCAGCTTTTTCAGCAT
>CAZWZG010000001.1:17117-18732 GCA_964638245.1 uncultured Rhodobacterales bacterium | reverse complement strand
ATCGCCGAAATGGCCGAAACGCGATGCCCATGGTCCGCAACCAGCGACTTTGCCACCTCTTCGGCGACGATGGTCGCGCCGCCGTAGGTGTTGGGTGCAAAAAAGACGTTGATGACCAGGATGTGCATGGGCTTAGTCCCTGATCCATCTGAGCAGCTCGGGGTCGACCACCGGCATGTCAGCGCGCGCGCTCCAATCCGATTGCATCACTTCCAGCGCTGCCTTTCCCATCGCGTGGCATGCAGGCCGATCGCGAGCCAGAGCCTCAAGCTTGTCAAACCAACTCTCACCTGCGGCCATGACATGCCCGGTCACGCCATCGCGAACAGGCGCGGCGAGATCGCCCACGTCGCTCACCAAAGAGGCAACGCCGACAGCAGACGCGTCGATCACCCGTACGGCGCTTTTGGCGCGATTGAAGCTGTCATCGGCCAAGGGCATGACGGCGCAATCCGCTGCGGCGAGCCATTTCAGGTAGCCTGCATAGTTCGTGAAAGGTTTGCAGATCATGCGGTCGGCCAATCCATCGGGCAAAAGCGCGGTATCGAACCGTCCAAGGATCATGAGCCGCCGCGTCGGATCGTGATCCAGAAACCGTACGATGTCGTCAGCGATGATCGAGAAATCGACCTCGTGGCCCTGGCTCCCGGAGGCAAACGCCACGCTGAATTCATCCTGCCTGCTTCGGCCAGCCTCACGGGCGTCTCGACCCGCTGAAAGGGTCGCTTCGTCACAGAAGTTCCGCCGCAACCAAACCGGGCGCGTGGTGTATTCGCGCGCATGGGCCACTAACCCGGGCGTCGACACGCTGACAGCGTCCGCCATGTTCATCACCGCCAGATATCCCGGGGCCTGAGCAATGAAGGACGACTTCAGCGCCTCAGGCAGCGCCGTCATGTTGCTGTTTGTCTCATAGGCCGACACCGAAAACAGCGGATCATCGATATCGTAGAGAACGGGCAGTTTGAGCCGCCGCGCCTCGTAGGCATACATCGTCGCCAGATCGCCGGCCGGAATGCGGTAAAGAAAAAGATGCGTTGCGTCCTGAAGCACGTCCAGGCAACGCGGGATGTCCTCGTAGTGCGAAAAGCGATAAGAAACGCCCGCCGCCGCAAAAAGCTCATCCAACTGTTCGACCCGATACTTGCGGCATTGTGGCAGGTTCAGATCGCCAATCATCGCAACGGATCGTGAGCGGCGCAGCGTAGCCGGGGCGGTTGGCATGTGAAACGCATCGGCCCGCGCCATATCCCGCCAAAGGGGCGTGAATGCATGACCCGGATGGGTCGTCCCACTTGATGGCAAGGCTTCTATTGGCATTCCTGTGCGACCCTCGTGCAAGGCAATTCGACGGCTATGGCGGAGCGCGGCACGAACCGCCCGACCCGGCCCTTCGGTGCGCCACACCTCGGCAAAGCGGTGCAGCCGGTCGGGTCGCATGATCTGCGATGCGATGCTCATCCTGCCTGACCCACAAAAAGGTTTGGTGCGGTGGAATGCATGAAAATTAACTTTAGCCCCGTACGCTCGGATCATCCTTAACCAGACATCCTTTACGGATGCTTACCCTAGGCTCCGATGCCCCATGAAACTGGCCGATGACGCGCTTCTGATC
>CAZWZG010000001.1:2524-17017 GCA_964638245.1 uncultured Rhodobacterales bacterium | reverse complement strand
TGCTGCAGCGCGCGGCGCAAGAGCCGGTCCCGGTCATCAGTCATGATTGGTGGGCCTATCAGATCGTCAGTGGGGCCGGTGGGCATGTCGACTATGATCCTGAACCCGGTGTGCAATATCGCCAGCATGACGGGAATCTTGTGGGATCCAACCATGGTATCGCGGCGCGGCTCCTGCGCCTAAGGCGACTTTTGTCGGGCGAAATGCGGGATTGGACCGATGCCAATCTTCAGGCATTGCGGGCAGCAGACGCGCTCCTGACCTCCGAAAACCGGGCGGTTCTGGCCCGTTTTGCCGAACTGCGCCGCGCTGGGCCGCTCGGACGCCTGCGCGGTGTCCAGCGGCTGGGTCTCTACCGTCAAACGCGGATGGGACAGGTGGCCCTGATCCTCGCCGCCGTCTTGCGCAAAATCTAGTCTGCGGGCTTCACGCTCTTGCCAGTAAAGTGCTCCAGCAGTTCCTTGGGCAGTTTGAGCTCGCGATGTGGGAACGGAATTTCGATCCCGCGCTCGTCCAGAACAGCCTTAGCGATTTCGGTATAGGCACGGCCCACCGCCCATTGCGACCCCGGTTTGGTCTTGATCCGACCGCGCACCACGACCGCGCTGTCCCCAAGGGCGGTGACGCCGTGCATTTCGAACGGCTCCAGGATTGCATCCTTGTGCTCGGTCTCTTCCAGACGGCGGAAAGCTTCGAGCATGGCGTCTTTGACCTCGGGCACCTGCTCGCCATAGGCGACGCCGATCTCGGCCACGTGGAAGGCAAAGCGCCGCATGTAGTTGGACACGGTGTCGACCGAGTTGAACGGGATGATATGGAACTGGCCATCCAATGAACGCAGGCTGACCGAGCGGATTGTCAGTTTCTCGACCCCGCCCGTGATCCCGGCCACGGTCACCACGTCGCCTTCGTTGATCGCGTTTTCAAGCTGGATGAAGATACCAGTGATGATGTCCTGCACCAGCTTCTGGGCACCAAAACCAATGGCCAGACCCAGCACACCGGCACCGGCGAGGAGTGGCGCGATGTTGATGCCGATCTCGGACAACACCATCATGATCCCGATGATCACGATGGCGATCGTGAAAGCGTTTCTGAACAACGACAAAAGTGTCCTCGTGCGTGCACTAACGTTGCGACCCGGCAGGTCCAGCGTCAGGCGGTTATCGATCCATGACGCCACGACGGCCCAAACGAGAATGAAGAAAAGAACCAGCAGGGTGGCGTTGATGATCCCCTGGCTCCATTCGGACTGGGCACCCAGCCATGCAAAGACGTTGAAGCTGGTCCAGCCGGTCAACAACAGGCCAACCCCAAAGACCACCAGAGCAATCGACAGGAACACCATGACCGGTACGGCCAGACTGCTCAGGCGTCCCGTCAGGCCGGGCAGAAGGCCTTCGACCGAAGGGAGGATCGGAAGCGAGAACGACCCGACCGCGCCCATGATCCGTCCTGCGATCAGAAAGACCGCTGCGGCACCAACGGTATAAAGCGTTCCGATCGCGATCAGTTCGACCATTTGGGATTGCCGCGTCACGGCAATGACAAAACACGTCAGGACATAGACGACAGCGAACCAGGGCCAGACAATCGGCCAGATGACGCGCCGCTGCGGTGTGTCGTCATCCACGATCTCTTGCGCATGGGCGCGGTCGATCGCCCGTTTGATCGCGCGAATGGCCTGAAAGGCGAGCAGCACCGCCAGAACGACCACAATCGCGCGGACGGAGCGCCCCACAAGGAAGTTCGTCCAGGACTGTACGATAGGCGCCACGGCCATGATGCCATAGGCCGCCACCCCGAAGACCAGTCGCACACGGTGCAGGATCTTTGCCTGCGCCGGTGCGGGCAAGTCAGAGACTGTGACATCATCGGGATCGCCAGACACGACGAGTTTGATCAAAATGCCAAAGACGCCGACGACCAGAAACGCGTTGAGGTAAAGCGCTTGGGTGTCATCAAGGCCCGCCTCACCAAAGACGAAATACGCAAGGGCATAGCCGAACAGATACGCTGCGATGAGGCTGATCACTCCGACGACGAAATGCAGAAAGAGAGTGACGAATTTCGCGGACAGCCGGGCATGACGATCAACGCGCCGGGTCACGACAACGCGTTTGAGGATCCTGTAGAGCGACAGAAAGATGAAAGACGTCGCGACAATCGTCGCCAATAGCGCAGTGCCCTCGGCAATCGCCGTGCGACGGTTGTCGGCATCGCCCGTTGTGAAAACAAGGCCGATCCGGCTGATGTCGGTATAAAGCTGCTGAGATACCGCAACGACGCTTTCCACGGTCGAGGCGGTAAAGTCAGCCATACGGTCCGCCACGGTGGGCTCGGCGGTCGGCTCCGCCTCGGTGGCGTCAGTATCTTGGGCCGTCAGCGTTTCCAACTCAGCGATCAACGCGTTACGCGCGTCTTCGTCTTTGAGGGTTTCAAGAAGCGACGTCAGCGTGTCGGGCGTCGTTGCCGCCTCTTGCGCCTGTGGTCTCTCGACCGAGCAAAAAAGCAAAAGGATGCCAAGCGCCAACACGTTCAAAGCGTGGAAGATGCGGTTCATGCCTGGCCTCAATTCCTGTTTTGCCCAATGACATCGCATGGTAGGGCCTTGCGCAACAAGTCAAATCCAAAGCGAAGCGGGGAAGAACGTGGCGGGGCGCATGGAAACACGACAAGTAATGGAGCGCGCCTTTGGGGCAGGGATCGCGGCTGCCGCTCCGGACCTCGCGCTACGAGCCGCCCTTGTAAAACGTCCGGTTTCGACGAAGGGCGGAAAGCGTGTGATCCTTGCTGTCGGGAAGGCAGCGGTGCCCATGGCGCGTGTTGCCTGCGAGGTTTTGCGCCCCTTCGACCACTTCGTCCTTGTGACGAACCCCGAGAACGCCACGCCGGTGGACGGCGCGGAACTCTTCGCCTCCAGCCATCCGGTTCCCGACGAAATCGGACTGAAGGCAAGCGAGCGCGTTATCGAGCTTCTGGAACCGCTTGGGGCAGATGATCAGGTCATTGTCCTTCTCAGCGGCGGGGCATCCTCGCTGTTGCCAGCACCAAAGCCGGGCCTTTCGCTGGCCGAAAAGATGGCCGTGAACGACCTGTTGTTGTCCTCAGGGCTCGAGATCACGGCGATGAACCTTGTGCGCCAATCCCTGTCCGTCCTGAAGGGCGGTGGGTTGCTGCGGCTGGCGCAACCTGCATCTGTTCGGTCGTTCATTTTGTCCGATGTGCTTGGCGATGATCTGCGCGTGGTCGGCAGCGGCCCTAGCATTGGCCCTGTTGGGACCCCTGCTGAAGCCATGTCGCTTTTGAAGTCCAACGGCCTTTGGGAGCGGTTGCCAGCGGCCGCGCGCGCCGTCATTGAGGCAGCACCGAATGAAACGTTCGACCTTGAACCTGACGCCATGCTCATCGGTTCGAACGGGCAATCTTTGGAAGCAATGGCGCGGGACGCGGGCGCAACGGTTTCATCTGAGCCGCTGGAAGGCGACGTTGAAGACGCGGCACGCCGGGTCGTGGCCGAGGCGATTTCCATGCCTCGCGGAACCATGCGCGCCTTTGGTGGCGAAACGACCGTCGTTCTGATCGGCAAAGGGCGCGGTGGACGTAATCAGGAGCTTGCGCTCCGGGTCGCGCGTCAGGCCAAAGCGCAAGGGTTGTCCGGGGACTGGATGTTCCTCAGCGGCGGCACCGATGGGCGCGACGGACCGACGGATGCCGCAGGGGCCATTGTGGATCAGGACACGCTCAGCGCTTTGGATGCCGCCGGGTTCGACATCGACGCCGTGCTCGCATCCAACGACAGCTATCCAGCTCTATCGGCAATCGGCGCGCTCCTGATGACCGGCGGCACGGGCACCAACGTCGCCGACCTTCAACTGATGGCGCGTGGCTAGCTTACGCCGCCAATGCACATGTATTTCAGCTCCAGAAACTCTTCGAGGCCATAGCGCGATCCTTCCCGACCGAGCCCCGACGATTTCATGCCACCGAACGGCGCTTCTGTCGTCGAAATCAGCCCCGTGTTGATGCCCACCAAGCCATAGTCCAACGCCTCGCCAACACGCCAAGCGCGGTTGAGATCGTTAGTGTAGAAATAGGAGGCCAGCCCGAACTCGGTGGCATTGGCCGCCGCGATCACTTCGTCTTCGGTTTCAAACCTGAAAAGCGGCGCAACCGGTCCGAAGGTTTCTTCGGTGGCCACGGCCATGTCAGAAGTGACACCGGTCAGGATCGTCGGTTCAAAAAATGTACCACCCAAGGCGTGGCGATTGCCGCCCATCGCGACCTTTGCGCCGTGCATGGTCGCGTCCGCGATATGATGCTCGACCTTGTCCAGAGCGTCCGTATCGATCAGAGGGCCGAAGGTGACCCCGTCTTCGAACCCATCCCCGGTCTTCAAGGTGGCCAGTTTGGCCGCGAGTTTCTCCGCGAAGGCATCATAGACGCCCGCCTGTACGTAGATGCGGTTGGCGCAGACGCAGGTCTGACCGTTGTTGCGGAACTTCGAAATGATCGCGCCTTCGACAGCAGCATCCAGATCGGCATCGTCAAAGACGATGAACGGCGCGTTGCCGCCCAACTCGAGCCCCAGCTTTTTGATCGTCGGCGCGCATTGCGCATAGAGCAGTGCGCCCACGGCAGTCGACCCGGTGAAGGACAGCTTTCGAACCGTCGGGCTTGATGTCATCACGCCCCCGATGGTTACAGGCTCCCCCGTGACGATCGAGAAGACACCAGAAGGCAGGCCCGCGCGTTCGGCCAGAACCGCCATGGCGATGGCCGAGAAGGGCGTTTGCTCGGCGGGTTTCACCACGATCGCGCATCCTGCGGCCAATGCCGGGGCGGCCTTGCGGGTGATCATGGCGTTGGGGAAATTCCACGGCGTGATCGCGGCAACGACGCCGACGGGCTGTTTCAGAACGAACAGGCGCTTGTCGGCGTGGTGGCCGGGGATGATATCGCCATAAGCCCGGCGCGCCTCTTCCGCGAACCATTCCACGAAGGACGCGCCATACAGGATCTCTCCTTTGGCCTCGGCCAGTGGCTTGCCCTGTTCTGCTGTTAGGATCGTTGCCAGATCATCGGCGTTTTCGACCATCAGCGCGTGCCAGCGCTTGAGAATGTCCGAACGCTCCTTGGCCGTGCGCGCCGCCCAGGCGTGGCGCGCCTGTTCTGCGGCGGCAATGGCTGTTTCGGTTTCCGCTTCGCCCAACGATGGCACCACGCCGATCACATCGCCTGTTGCGGGGTTCGTCACAGACAGCGTCTTTTCACCGGCTTCGATCCAGTCACCGGCAACATAGGCTGCCTCGCGCAGAAGCGTCGGATCGTTCAGCTTGATCATGGGAAATGCCTTCGAGCTTATTGCGTCATCCGGCGCGACGATAAGCAGGAGTGGCTGGGGGTGTCGAGATGTGAAACGCCGGGCCAAGAGAACTTGACCCGGCGCTTACCTTGTCGTTGCCCTTGCGGGCGCGGAATGACCTTACGACGTCATCTCGAATTCCATTTCCTCGACTTCTGCCCAGATGTCTTCCCAGGTGTCACGGGCCTTGCCGCGCTGGCGGACGCCTTGAGCGGCTTCGAGGTTGTCCATCATGCCTTCGCCTTCGACGATGACCAAGCCAACCATGCCTGCCGTGGCATGCGGCGTGCACTGATAGCCGTAAAAGCCCGGTGTATTGAAGGTGACTTCGATGTCCTGATTGATCCGGCCGTCCCAGCCTTCTGCGTCGGCAGGCAGCATATCCTCGATAGATGCCGAGTTATGCCCCTTGTCAGTGGCGACAAAGCTTACAGCGTCGCCGGGCTTCACGACTTGGATGCGCGGATAAAAGACCTGACGCGCGCGCGGGTCTTCTGGGTGCTTGTTCAGCATCTGCACTTCATGGACGGTGTGGCCACCTGCCAAAGTGGGCTTGGCCAGGGCCATGGTCGAAGCTGCTGCGGACGCTGCCGCAACGAACGCGCGGCGATTGAGTTTAACAGTCATAAGGGCCTCGTTTTTGTTGCCTTAGTCATTTCGTTGCCGCGGAATACAGATGTGGACCGCGGTCTACAAGGCACCTAGTACCGCCGTTAAGGATTGCGAGCCTTGTGCGTAAAAATGTAGCGGGATGTGAACGAGAAGGGCAATAAACGTAGTTTTGAACGCTTTTTTGCCTATCCGGACACGCTTTTGCGCCAGCCGATCGCGCCCAAGAGGACGAAACACATCGCCGCGACGCAGACGATCGAGGGGCCGGGCGGGGTGTCGAACACATACGCGCCCCATAGGCCCGTTACGGCAGAAAACGCGCCGATTCCGGCGGCAATCATCGCCATGGCCTCGGGCGTACGGGCCAGGTTGCGCGCGGCGGCTGCGGGGATGATCAGCATGGCCGCGATCAACAAAACCCCAACCACCTTGATCGCCACGGCAACCGTGATGGCAAGGGACAGGGTCAGGATCAGGCGTTCGCGAGGCGGTTCGAGCGCGGCGGAATAGGCCAATTCCTCGCTCAGCGTTGCCGCCAAAAGTGCGTTCCAGCGCCAAGCAATCAACGCTACAACAATCGCCGCGCCGCCCCAGATCACGCCAACATCGCTGCGCGAGACCGCCAGAATGTCGCCGAAGAGATATGCCATCAGGTCAAGCCGGATACCTGACAGGAACGACACTACGACAAGGCCAACGGCCAGCGCCGAATGCGCTAGAACACCCAGAATGGTATCCATCGCAAACCCGCGTCCCGACAGCCGCGTGACCACGAGCGCCATGATCAGGGCCGCCGTTGTGGCCCCGACAAAGATCGAAAGCTCGAACGCGAGCGACAAAGCAACGCCAAGGATGGCCGCATGGGCCGTCGCGTCGCCGAAATACGCCATGCGCCGCCAGACGATGAAGCAGCCAAGCGGCGCTGCGGCCAGTGCCACACCGATCCCGGCAAGCGTCGCTCGTACCATGAAGTCGTCAAGCACTACTCTGCTGCCGTATCGCTGTGTTCGTGAGCATGGTGATGCTCGTGTTCATGACCATGGTCATGGCGGTACAACGCAAGCGCGCCGCCTGTGCCGGATCCGAACAGAGCGCGATATTCGGGGGCCGAGGCAACCACCGCCGGTGTTCCAGCGCAGCAGACATGCCCGTTCAGGCAAATGACGCGATCCGAGGCAGCCATGACAACGTGAAGCTCATGACTGATCATCATGATCGCGCAGTTGGTGTCCCGCCGCACCGTCTCGATCTGTTGGTAGAACGCCGCTGAACCCGGCTGGTCCAAGCCTTGCGTCGCCTCATCCAGCAGCAGGATGTCGGGATGATTGATCAGGGCGCGCGCAAGAAGGACACGTTGCATCTGACCGCCCGACAGCTTGGACATTGGCCGTCCACGAATGTCCGGCACACCCGCCGCCTCGAGCGCGCGCAAAATCGTATCCCGCTCGACCCGTCCCAGTAGCTGCATGAACCGCTCAACGGTGATCGGCAGGGTCGGATCGATATGCAGGCGCTGTGGCACGTAGCCGATTTTCAGGCCCGGCCTTTTGGTGATCGTCCCGTTCGCCAACGGTGTGGCCCCGATGATGGCGCGGAAAAGGCTGGTCTTGCCCGATCCGTTGGGGCCCACGATGGTTACGATCTCACCTGGGTCGATGGACAGGTCGACGCCTTTAAGCACCGTGTTCGCACCATAGCGAACCCCAAGGTTTTCGACCGTTATAAGGCTCATACCGGGGCCGCGTCCGCGCAGTCCGGGCAAAGCCCTTCGGCTTCGACGATCGTGCGCTCGATCTGAAAGCCCTTCGCCCGGGCCGCATCTCCAAGCGCCCCTGTTGCCGGGCTCACATGCGCTTCGTCCACAGCGTGACATTCCCGGCAGATCATGAAGGCGGGGGAGTGACGCTCGTCGGGGTGCATGCACGCAACAAACGCGCTCAGACGCTCGATCTTGTGGACAAACCCATTCTGCGTCAGGAAATCCAGCGCGCGGTAAGCGATTGGGGGACTTGCCCCGCCGTCCTCTTCCGCACGCAGGATGTCGAGGATTTCATAGGCTCCGAGTGCGCGGTGTTCGCGAAGAAGAATACCCAGAACCTTGCGCCGCCCTTCGGTCAGGCGAAGCCCTTGGGCACTGCAGTGCGCCTCAGCCATGTCCAGTACGGCCTCAATGGCTTTTGGATCATGCGAACCGGCGCAGGAGGTGTGTTCGGATTTCTCTGACATGCTTTTTCTCTGCACTTGCCACGGCGGAGCGGGTCAGTTACGCAAACTGAAATGTTATAACATCACACCGAGAGCCCGATGTCCACCAAGCTTCTTCCTTGCACTCTGTCTGCACTGCTTTTGTCCACTACCGCAATGGCGGAAGTCCCGTCCGTTGCGGTCGACATCGCTCCAGTCCACTCGCTTGTTGCCCGCGTCATGGATGGCGTTGGAACGCCCGATCTCGTCATTCCGGCGGGTGCGTCGCCCCATGGCTACAGTTTGCGTCCCTCCGAAGCCGCAGCGCTGCAAAACGCGGATCTCGTATTCTGGCTTGGCGAGGATTTGACGCCGTGGCTTGAGGATGGGCTGGAAACCCTTGCCGAAGGCGCAACGATCACGACGCTTCTGGAACTTGATGAAACCGAGCTTCTGGACTTCCGCGAAGGGGCGTCATTCGAAGCGCACGACCATGATCACGACGATGACCACGCTCACGACGAAGAGCATGCGCATGACGATGACCACGCTCACGACGAAGAGCATGCGCATGACGATGACCATGCTCACGACGAAGAGCATGCGCATGACGATCATGGCCATGACGAGGATCATGCACATGATAATGGCCACAAGGGCCACGATCACGGCGAACACGATCCCCACGCGTGGTTGTCTCCCGACAACGCAAGCGCATGGCTGAATGTCATTGCGGCCCGCCTGTCTGCCGCTGATCCCGACAACGCTGGCGCCTACTTTGCCAATGCGGCCGCTGGACGCGCGGAGTTTGAAGCGCTCAAGGCCGAGGTAAACGAACTGCTTGAACCGGCTCGCGGTCAAAGATTTGTCGTCTTTCACGACGGCTACCAGTACTTTGAAACCGCTTTCGATCTGTTTGCCTCGGGCGCAATTTCCCTTGGCGACGCAACGGACCCGAGCCCCGCACGTATCGCCGAGATCCAGGACCGTGTGCGTGACGAAAACGTCGCGTGTGTCCTTGCCGAGCCGCAGTTCAACCCGGGGATCGTCGCTGTCGTCCTTGATGGCACCGACGCTGGCACAGCAGTCGTTGATCCGCTGGGTTCGGACCTGGCGCCCGGACCAGCGCTCTACCCGCAATTGCTCCGCAACCTTGCCACCAACCTGGCAAGCTGCTTCTAAGCCAAGGCTGCACAAAAAAATATGCACGCATCCCGTATCAACGGGGGCGTGCTTTTTTATTCGGATGCAGTGGTGAGCCGTGCAGGATTCGAACCTGCGACCCACTGATTAAAAGTCAGTTGCTCTACCAACTGAGCTAACGGCCCACTAAGGTCGCCTCCCTAATTCGACCATATTCTTGCGTCAAGGGCTAATCAGGCACAGCTGCACCACCGGTCGTCTTGCGCGCCTGCGACGCATTGACCGGCTCGGGCTTCGAGCGCTAGGCCTGACGCCTACGATACGCTCAATGAGGGCCAACATGCTACGAAGACTCGCTTTTCTGCTGATCGCGCTTGGCCTTGCAGGCTGCACGGTGCCCGGAGGCGCGCTGGTGTCTGATCGGGCCGTGCCCTTGGGTGGCAACCTGTTTGTGGAAAACCCGGACACCGAAGATCAACAGGTCCTTGTGCTGGATGGATCGATCACAACGCAGACTGCTTTCGTATTTTTGTCGCTGGTCGGGGCCAACCCCGATATCGAAGGGCTTGTGATTGCGCAAAGCCCCGGTGGCAACCTTGCGGCGGCCCACCAGATCGGCCGCGAAATCCAAGATCGGGGCATGAACACCTTTCTGATCACCAATTGCGCCTCTGCATGTGTGGATATCTTTATCGCAGGCGACCGGCGCGAGGTCACGGAGGTCTCCAGCTTCCTGTTGCACGCCTCATCAAACCCCGAAGTTGGCTACCAGCTTGATGATCCCTATTGGACGGCGCTCGGGTTCAAAGAGCTCAACGACCGTGTTTATGCACTGGACGAAGAGCTTGCCCTGGTCATTGACGCCCCGCTGGCGCGCCAGATGGGGATTGCCACGCATCTGACGGCGATCGATCAATAGCCGCCCACCTTTGCACGGGCGCCCATTGCGCTTATATCGGCGCCCATGATGGATCGAGTCGCGCACACAGGCCTTGCCTTTCAAAAGATGCACGGGATCGGGAATGATTTTGTCATTCTCGACGCGCGTTCGGCTGTCGTGCCTTTGACATCGGAGCTGGCGTCGGCGCTTTCGGATCGTCACACCGGCGTCGGCGCCGATCTGATTTGTCTGATCGAAAACCACCCAGAAGCCGACGCGCGCCTCAGCTTTTTCAATGCCGATGGAAGCCCATCGGCTGCGTGTGGAAACGCCTCCCGGTGCGTCGCGCTGAAGCTTGAGGATGAAGACGGCCCCGCTGACCGCTCATTTGTCACGGATTTCGGACGGCTCGAAGTTCGGAGCAATGGCGCGGGGCACTATTCGGTCAACATGGGTCAACCTGCGACGACGTGGGCTGATATCCCACTGGTCGAGGATTTGGATCTCGATGCGTTGCCAATAGACGGTGCGCCCGCCGCTGCCGGCATGGGCAATCCGCACATGGTTTTCCTTGTGGACGACGCTGACGCGGTTGACCCTGCAGAGCGTGGCCCTGCACTGGAACACCACCCGCTTTACCCTGAGCGTACGAATGTCGAGTTCTGCTCGATCAAACCGGACGGCTCGATCCGCATGCGGGTTTGGGAACGTGGCGTTGGCGTAACGATGGCCTGCGGGTCCGGGGCCTGTGCCGTGGTCGTGGCCTTCGCGCGCCAAGGTAAGGTTCCGCGCAAGACACAGGTGCATCTGGATGGTGGCACACTGGATATCGACTGGCGCGACGACGGTGTGTGGATGACCGGTCCAGCCACTCACGTTTTTGACGGCACGCTCGACATCGATCGGCTGCTGGCCAAATGAGCGCTAACCCACCCGTCTTCGCGACCTTGGGCTGTCGCCTGAACGCGTATGAATCCGAGGCGATGAAGGACCTTGCCATCGGGGCAGGGGTCGAGAACACGGTCGTGGTCAACACCTGCGCTGTGACCGCTGAGGCCGTGCGCAAGTCAAAGCGCGAGGTGCGCAAGCTTCGCCGACAGCACCCGGGTGCCCGTATCGTCGTCACAGGGTGTGCCGCGCAGACGGAAGCGGCGACTTTCGAGGCGATGCCCGAGGTCGACCTTATCCTTGGCAACACCGAAAAGATGACGCCCGCGGCCTGGGCGAAACAGGCACCCGATTTCACCGGCGACACTGAACGCGTGCAGGTCGATGATATCATGTCGGTGACCGAAACCGCGGGTCATCTGATCGACGGTTTTGGCGCGCGCGCGCGCGCTTACGTCCAAATCCAGAACGGCTGCGACCACCGCTGCACGTTCTGCATCATCCCTTATGGCCGCGGCAACTCCCGCTCGGTTCCCGCCGGGGTGATCGTGGATCAGATCAAGCGGCTTGTGGACAAGGGCTACAACGAGGTGGTGCTGACCGGCGTCGATCTGACCAGTTGGGGGGCGGACCTTCCGGGCGAGCCAAAGCTTGGTGACCTCGTGCGCCGGATCCTGAAACTTGCACCCGACCTGCCGCGCCTGCGCCTATCCTCCATTGATTCCATCGAAGCTGACCCCGCGCTGATGGAAGCCCTGGCCACCGATACGCGGTTCATGCCGCACCTTCACCTGTCCTTGCAGGCGGGTGATGACATGATCCTCAAACGCATGAAGCGCCGCCACCTTCGTGATGACGCCATCGCGTTCTGCGAAGAAGCGCGCCGTTTACGCCCCGAGATCGTCTTCGGGGCAGACATCATCGCGGGATTCCCGACCGAAACCGACGCGATGTTCGAAAACTCGCTAAAATTGGTCGAAGATTGCGGTCTGACGTGGCTGCATGTCTTTCCCTACTCCCCGCGCGAAGGCACACCCGCCGCGCGCATGCCGCAGGTCAATGGCAATGCCATCCGCGACCGAGCTGCGCGGTTGCGCGCCGCCGGCGACATGGCCGTGAAGCGCCATCTGGACTCCTGCGCGGGTCAGACCTTTGATATCCTGATGGAAAGCGCGACCATGGGGCGGACACCCGGCTTTGCCGAGGTGCGCTTCGAAACCGAGCAAACGCCCGGCCAGATCGTGCGCGCCACGATCGCTGGGGTCGAGGGCGCATCGCTGGTTGCAAAGGAACTGGAGCAGGCATGAAACTTCATATCTCCCCACCATCGCCCTTCGTGCGCAAAGTGCGGGTTTTGATCCGCGAAACCGGCCTCACGGACAGGATCGAAGAACTCCCGGTGACTGTCGGCATCACGATCCCCGACACCCCGACGATGTCGGTTAACCCTTTGGGAAAAATACCAACTTTAGAGCGTCCAGACGGTCCAGCGATCTACGACAGCCGCGTCATATGTCAGTATCTCAACGAACTGGCAGGTGCTAATTTCTATCCCGAAGCGCGCAAATGGGAAACGCTCACTCTTGAAGCCACGGCCGATGGCCTTCTCGATGCTGCGGTGCTGATGGTCTACGAACACCGCGCGCGCCCTGCCGACAAGGTCGATCCCAACTGGCTCGAATCGCAATGGGGCAAGGTCGCGCGCAGCCTTCATGCTATCGAGCAACGCTGGATGAGCCATTTGGCAGGGCCGATCGACATGGCCCATATCGCTGTGGGTTGTGCGCTGGGCTACATTGACTTCCGTCACGCAGACCGCCCCTGGCGCGAAACCCACCCGGAATTGGCCGCCTGGTTCGAGGCATTTCACCAGCGTCCCGCGATGGTTGAGACACATCCCGAGGTGTGACGATCCGCGCCGCTTTGAATGCTGGACCTCCTTAACCATTCGCACTAGATAGCCCGGTATGGCTGGCGCAGGAATGTGGTTCAGCCCGCTATGTATGGAACCTAAAGCCCGGAGGTCCTAGCCAGGTGTCGCACGCAGATGACTCCCACGCCACGCGGCGTGATTTTATTTACTACGCTACCGCAGGTGCTGGCGCAGTTGTGACCGTTGCCGCCGTGCGGCCGCTCGTCAATCAGATGAACCCGACGGCTGACGTTGTCGCTCAAGCCTCGATGCGTGTTGCGATCGACGCTGTGGATCCAGGAACGCAGATTAAGGTGCTTTGGCAGGGCAAGCCGATCTTCATTCGCCGCCGCACCGAAGAAGAGATTGAAGGCGCCCGCTCAGTCGATGTTGCTGATCTGCCTGACCCGTTCTCGCGGAATGAGAACATCCCGGATGGATGGGCAAGCGCTCCTGCCACGGACGATAACAGATCGCTTGACGAAACCGGCGAGTGGTTGGTCATGACAGGTATCTGTACGCATCTCGGGTGCGTTCCGCTGGGAAAGGAAGAAGGCAACGCCGGCGAATTCGACGGCTGGTTTTGCCCCTGTCATGGGTCCCACTATGACTCGGCCGGGCGTATTCGCAAAGGCCCGGCTCCCGAAAACCTGCACATCCCTCTTGCCCGATTTGTGGGCGAGGCCGAACTTCTCTTAGGCACGGAGGAAAGCTGATGTCCGGAATTCCCCACGACCACTATGAACCGAATTCGAAAACGGAAAAGTGGCTTCATAGCCGCCTGCCGATTGTTGGCCTGCTCTATGATACACTGATGATACCCACCCCCAAGAACCTAAATTGGATGTGGATCTGGGGTATCGTTCTTGTATTCTGTCTGGTGATGCAGATCGTCACCGGCATCGTGCTGGTGATGCACTACACGCCGCATGTGGACATGGCGTTTGCCTCGGTCGAGCACATCATGCGCAACGTGAATGGCGGCGACATAATCCGCTATCTGCATATGAATGGCGCATCGCTCTTCTTCGTTGCTGTCTATGCACACATCTTCCGCGGCCTCTACTACGGTTCTTACAAGGCCCCGCGCGAAGTGACATGGATCATTGGCATGCTGATCTATCTTTTGATGATGGCAACGGCCTTCATGGGTTACGTTCTGCCGTGGGGTCAGATGTCGTTCCACGGCACGGCTGTGATCACCGGCCTCTTCGGCGCGATCCCGTTCATCGGCGAAGGCATTCAGACCTGGCTTCTGGGCGCGTCCTCGGTGGGTCAGCCTGCGCTGAACCGCTTCTTCTCGCTGCACTACCTCTTGCCGTTCATCATCCTTGGCCTTGTGATCGTGCATGTCTGGGCATTCCACACGACCGGCAATAACAACCCCACGGGGGTCGAAGTGCGCCGCACGTCAAAAGCCGAAGCGGAAAAGGATACTCTTCCGTTCTGGCCTTACTTTGTGATCAAAGACCTATTCGCCCTCGTGGTTATCCTTGCGGTCTTCTTCGC
>CAZWZG010000001.1:0-2424 GCA_964638245.1 uncultured Rhodobacterales bacterium | reverse complement strand
GTCATGGCGCTTGCGCCCTGGCTGGACACGTCGAGCGTTCGCTCGGGCCGTTATCGCCCCATGTTCAAGTGGTGGTTCTGGCTTCTTGTGATCGACTTCTTCGTGCTGATGTGGGTTGGCTCGCAACCGGCAGAAGGCATCTACGGAACCATCTCGCTGATCGCGACGACCTACTGGTTTGCGTACTTCCTGGTCATCCTCCCGCTTCTGGGCGTGATCGAGAAGCCGCTGCCACAGCCGGAAACGATCGAAGACGACTTCAACGCGCACTATCCCAATACTGACAAGTCCGGGGAAGCGGCAGCAACACCTGCCGAATAAGGAAAGAGCGATGAAAAAGACAAACATCCACCTCTCCGCGCTGACCGCGCTGATGGTCACGGCTGGCGGCGCCTTTGCCGCCGGCCCGGCACCCGAAGTCACGAACTACGACTTTGCCCATGACGGTCCGTTCGGCTCGTACGACCAAGCGCAGCTCCAGCGGGGCCTTCAGGTCTATACAGAGGTTTGCGCGGCTTGCCACGGTCTCCAGTACGTTCCAATTCGTTCGCTCGGCGATGACGGTGGCCCGGGACTTCCGGGCGATCAGGTCCGCGCATATGCAGAGTTCTACGAGATCTGGGATCCGACCCTTGAGGACGGCTTCGGGGATTTCCGTCCGGCAACGCCGAACGACCACTTCCCGATGAGCCAGCTTGAAGGCGCACCTGACCTGAGCCTGATGGCCAAGGCACGCGCAGGCTTCTCCGGCCCCTATCAGCTGGGCATCAACCAGTTGCTCTACGGCATGGGTGGACCTGAATATATCGCCTCGCTTCTGACGGGCTATGCCGACCCGCCATCCTGCGCGCCCGATGATTTCGACGGCACCTACAACGCGGTCTTCACTGCTGGTGGGTACCCTGAACAGTGCTATGACGAAAACGGCGAGCGGAAGTACCCCGGAAGCTGGATCGGTATGACACAGCCGCTCTGGGGGGACGACGTGTTGTATGCAGATGACACCGAAGCCACGATCGAACAACAGGCCGTCGACGTTGCTTCGTTCCTGATGTGGGCGGCCGAGCCGGGCCTCAACGCCCGCAAGCAAGCTGGCTTTACCGGTGTCGTCATGCTTTCGGTTCTGGCGGTGCTCTTGTACCTCACGAACAAGCGTCTCTGGGCGCCGATCAAAGGCAAGGGCCGTCAGGAAGAGGCATAAGGCAACCCCACAAAACTGTTTCAAACGCGCCGGCCTCGTCCGGCGCGTTTTCTTTTGCGGAACCGCGCTGATCTTGTTGCCAACATGCACCAAGCGCTTCCCTCTTCGACCCGCGCCATCTTCCGATCCTCTCCGAGCCCCGTAGAAAGAGGGCGAGCAGAAGGGAAACAACATGCGCTTTGCGACGGCAATTATGGCCGGAATGTTGTGCGGATCGGCGGCAATGGCCATGGATTCGCTGACAGGTGGGATCGAACGCACCGGCAGCAGTCTCAGCTATGGGCTGAACTTTCATGACGACAGCGATGGCGACCCTTTCGTCAACAATTTCACCCATTCGCTGGTCTATCGCACGGACTATGCGCTTGGCGGCGACTGGTCGCTGGGCGCGTCGCTGTCCTATGCGCATGAAACTTATGACGCTGATTTCTTTTCCGAACGCTATGGCTTCGGCCTGTTCCCTTACATGGAGTTTGGATCAGGAGAATTGGGTGCGTATTTTATTGCCAGCACGAACTCCAGCACACCCGAACAGGAATACGGGATCGAGGGCCGCTACGCGATCGGCATGGCAAGCGTAGAAAGCTACCTCGGTGTGTTTCTTGACGATGGTGAATCAGAAGGCACCTTCGGGGCGGCCATAAGCTATCCTGTATTTGGATCCTGGGATCTCTACGCCGTTCACCGGCGCGACTATTTTGACAGCGGTTTCGACGGATTGACGACGCTGGGCGTGACTTACGCGCTGTCAGGAGGTGACAGCGGCGCCGACAGCATGCCGCCCCTGGCGGTGTCCTTCGAAGTTTCGAAGTTCCATGACGAGGATGAGGGCGTCCTCGGTTCGGGATGGCAGCAGGTTTCCTTGAGCCTGACATATCTCTTTGACGGTGACCGCAGCTCTCTGTTCAGAGGCGTGCGCAGCGTCGACTATTTCTACGACTGACGCTTGGCCTCGGGCGCGCTTGCGGCTATGCCGCTTGCATGAGTTTGAATACCTATGGACATGTTTTCCGGGTCACGACCTGGGGGGAAAGCCACGGGCCCGCTTTGGGCGCGACGGTCGACGGCTGCCCACCGGGCGTGCCGGTTACGGCAGAGGACCTTCAGGTCTGGCTGGACCGGAGGAAGCCCGGCCAAAGCCGCTTTACCACGCAGCGCCGCGAAGCCGATGAGGTGGAAATCCTGTCGGGTGTTTTCGAGGGCGTCTCAACCGGCACGCCGAT